>JBCDKE010000063.1:0-17128 GCA_038747015.1 Pseudomonadota bacterium | reverse complement strand
CCAGGCGCTAAATTCTCGGAAATGCTGCTCGACAAAATGCCGGGCCTTAGCCGGGTTTACTACACAAATTCCGGTTCCGAGGCGAACGAGAAAGCCTTCAAAATGGTCCGCCAGATCGCGCACAAGCGCTATGGCGGCAAGAAGCATAAAATCCTGTTCCGCGAACGCGACTATCATGGCACGACCATCGCCTGCCTCAGTGCGGGTGGTCAGCCGGAACGCAATGCTCTCTACGGCCCCTACACACCCGGTTTTGTCGAGGTCCCACACTGTTTGGAATACCGCGCGCAGGTTGAGACTGAAAACTACGGCGAATGGGCCGCGAACCAGATCGAAGAGGTAATCCTGCGCGAAGGTCCTGATACCGTCGGCGCGCTCTGCCTCGAACCCGTTACAGCAGGTGGTGGCGTCATCGTTCCGCCCGAAGGCTACTGGCCGCGTGTTCAGGAAATCTGCAAGAAATACGATGTGCTCCTGCATATCGACGAAGTCGTGTGCGGCGTTGGCCGGACGGGCGAATGGTTCGGTTACCAGCAATTCGGGATCAAACCTGATTTTGTCACGATGGCCAAGGGCGTGGCCTCGGGATATGCGGCCATCGCATGCATGGTAACCACCGAGGAAGTCTTTGAGATGTTCAAAGACGACAGCGAGGACCCATTGAACTATTTCCGCGATATCTCAACCTTCGGTGGCTGTACGGCGGGCCCAGCAGCAGCCATCGAGAACATGAAGATTATCGAGGAAGAAGAGCTTTTGGCGAATACGAACGCCCAGAGCGACCGTTTGCTCAACAACCTTCGCGAGCTGCAGGAAAAACATGCAGCTATCGGTGATGTACGCGGCAAGGGGCTGTTCTGCGGTCTGGAACTGGTCGCAGATCGCGGCACGAAGGAACCCGTGGCGGAAAAGCGTGTTCAGGCCGTCGTGGCTGATTGCATGGCCCAAGGCGTCGTAATTGGTGCCACGAACCGGTCGCTGCCTGGGTTCAACAACACGCTCTGCTTTAGCCCGCCTCTGGTCGCGTCAGCCGATGACATCGACCAAATCACGGCGGCAGTTGATGGCGCATTAACGAGAGTTTTCGCGTAATCAGCCAAGTAAAGATACCGCTGCGCTGCCTCATACTTGGGGCAGCGCGCTTTCTGCACAGCCGACTAGTACTTCTAAAGGTGAGCATGCATCGCAAGCGCTGGCATCTGACATCCTTCGTTTACTTTGATTGAAACAGCAACAGCGGCTATGTCGGCTGACTTGGATCAGGTAAATTGCGAACGAGAATATCATGAAAGACTGGGACGACGCTTTTGCGAACCTGGCTTATATCGCCGGCGGTGACGCTCTGCTTGACGATATCGCCAGAGAAGCGGCCGCGTTTCGCACGGGCGTCAAGGCAGAATTCGAAGTCCCATACGGAGATAGGGAGCGGACCAGATTCGATCTGTTTTTTCCCGAAGCCACGCCCCCCAAGGGCCTGATGATATTTATCCATGGCGGTTATTGGATGCATACGTCCAAGTCAGACTGGAGTTATCTTGCTGCCGCGGCTTTGGCACGTGGCTATGTGGCTTGCTTTCCTGGATACACGCTCGCACCGCAGGCGCTGATCGCAGAGATAACACAAGAGGTAGGCCTGGCCATCGCAGCCGCTTCGACACGGGTCCAGGGGCCAATTTTTCTGGCCGGGCATTCCGCCGGCGGGCACCTTGTGGCGCGAATGGTTTGCGAAGACAGTCCTCTTTCGCCCACTGTGCTATCTCGTATTAAGCGAGTAATGCCGATCAGCGGTGTCTTCGATCTTCGGCCTTTGATGAAGACGCAAATGAACCAAACGCTCGGTCTCACAGACGCCTCCGCAATACAGGAAAGCCCGGTTCTCAAACGGCCGCTGCCGTCTATCCCCGTCGACCTCTGGGTCGGCTCTGCGGAGCGACCTGAGTTTCTGCGCCAGTCTCGTCTTTTGAATTTGGCATGGCAGGGATTTGACGCGGAAATTTCGCTCATCGAAGACCCAGATGCTCACCACTTTTCTGTTCTGGATGGTCTGCGCGATGGTGCAAGCCCACTGGCCGAGCGTCTGTTTGCCAACTAAGTCTCGGCTAAATTGTTTGTTCCAGGAAGCTCTATGACCCAACTGCCGATGAAGCACGCGTTTGAGATGCCCGAGGGTGTGATTTACCTCGATGGTAATTCACTTGGTCCGCTGCCCAAGGGTGTCGCGGACCGCGTGTCGCGTGTCGTGCGCGATGAATGGGGCCAGCACCTAATCCGTGGGTGGAACGTGGACGACTGGATGGGTCAGCCAAAGAGCGTGGGTAACCGCGTTGGGCGGCTCATAGGGGCAACTCCAGGTTCCACTGTTCTTGGCGATACTCTATCCATCAAAGTCTACCAAGCTTTGGCATCGGCCATCGCGATGCGCCCAGGTCGCCGGGTGATCGTTTCAGAAACCGGAAATTTCCCGACCGACCTCTACATGGCCCAAGGCTTGATCAGACAATTGGGTCGCGGACATGAGCTACGATTGGTGGAGCCAGAGGGTGTGGAAGACGCCCTGAGTGATGACGTTGCAGCCGTGATGCTGACCCACGTTGATTATCGAACAGGGCGCATGCACGACTTGAACGCTATCACGTCCGCGGTGCAGTCCGCTGGCGCGGTTATGATTTGGGATCTCGCCCATAGCGCGGGTGCGCTCCCTGTGGACATTGAAGGCAGCGGAGCAGAATTCGCAGTTGGCTGTACGTACAAATACATCAATGCAGGCCCGGGAGCACCCGCCTTCATTACGGTTCGGCCTGACATTGTGTCGGACATCGAACCCGCATTGGCGGGATGGCTTGGACATGAGGCACCGTTTGCCTTTGATCCGGACTACCGTCCTGCAGGCGATATTGAACGCTTCAGGGTCGGGACGCCTCCGGTATTGCAGGTGGCCGCGCTCGATGCCGCGTTGGACATTTGGGACCAGGTCACAATGGATGCAATCCGCGCTGCGAGTGTTTCGCTCTGCGAACAGTTCATCGAGGAGGTTGAGGCGCGCGTTCATGATCTGACCCTCGCGAGCCCCAGGATCGCGGCGCAGCGCGGCAGCCAGGTCTCTTTCAGATTTGAACACGGCTATGCTGCGATGCAGGCGCTGATCTCGCGCGGCGTTATTGGCGACTTTCGCGCACCAAACATTATGCGGTTCGGTTTCTGCCCGCTTTTTCTCGACGCCAGTGACGTGTCGGCTGCAGTGGATCACTTGGCCGAGGTGATGGACAAAGAGCTTTGGAAGCAACCTGAATTCCAGAAGAAGTCGCGCGTTACCTGAGGGCGTGAATTTCGCGCTGTAGATTACCAAAATCCAAAAAAACAGCGCCACAGCCGCTCTGCGGTGCCTAAGTTTCACGTTCCGCGCTGCCGAATTCACGCATTACTCACTACGTGAAATAGGGTTCGGCGTGCTCTTTTTCTCCCAAAGATAACCGTCCGCTCCACGACTTTAAGGTGGTTGGGTCGGAAACAGGGGGATTTAGAAATGAAAGTCCAAACGTCCCAACTTGATCGCGAAGAGCTATCGTCCCCTTTGCCTGACGATTTTCGTTGGCAGGAGCTTTGCGCCAACCAAGACATGCAACCTCGGGGCAAAGGCCCAATAGGTTGCGTAATCTTGGCTGGTGGCGCGCAAACGTCTCGTGCGGCCGACCAAGACTTCCTAACGGGAGCTGTTTGCCCCGCGGAGCTATCTGAAGGCGGTTGCTTTCAGGAATGGTTGCAGAGTTTTGGTTTTTCAGAGATCCGTTTGCCGGACTGGGAAGATGCGGACTACTGGGCTTGGCGCGACCTTGTACTAACGGTTCTGGCATTGGCTCCAAACATCCGAATTGCCATCGAAAGCACCGCATTCTCAGAAGGTCGAAGCATCCTGGATCGGATCAAAAGTCAATGGCCCGCTGAAATCATCATTGGTCGCGACACAGGGGTATCAGGATCAGGGTCCGGACTTAACCAAGACCAGAAAAGTGCCGGTTCCTTGGATGGCCCATATGGCGGGAAAGACTCACGCTGTGCACTATTGGAGGTCGTTGAAAAGGCCGATCGAGATTTTCGCAAGCCCGAACCTACTGAAAGGATAGAAGCCAAGCTAGCATTGCTACGCGAACGCGTATCTGCGGCCAGCGTTGCCCCTAAAGATCAGCTGAATGAGATCACGGGAAATCACATAGACACCGGTGTGCTACGCCAGAGTGCGATTGCTGCGAATTCTGTCATTCCAGGGTCGCGGGCGGCTGATGCGGGACTGCATATCGGTGCAGGCTACGTTCTGCGGCCTTGGACGGATAGCCTGTCGAACGCACGGGGCGTGAGTTGTGGACGTGCAGGCTATCATCTCATGCCCATTGCCACCGATATTATTCCCCGCGGGAAGCACGGTCGGTCAGGCCACGTGGTCTTGGATCCTCGAGAGGGGAAAGTGCTCAAGCACGAAAGAGTCCACGCGCTCTTTGTAGGCGAAACCAAACAGGTCAGGTTTGCGACAGCCGCCTTGACCGTTTTGGGGACAACAGATCGGCACATCCTGCTTTCCACACAGAACACCGCTGCGCGCGGGAAAGGTACCTTCTACTTCAATGAAAGCTGGCAGTTCATTGGAATGGGTGTCGATCAGGTGGAACCTGACGAACTTCCTAGTCTTTCGAATCCAGTCGTTGCTGTGATCCGTACACGGGCCATTTGGGACGACCTTGTTGCAATGGCCGATAGGGGATCAGTCAGCGCAGCGGATGCTCTCCGCACACTTGATCTGGCGCGCGCCTGGCAGCGTCGCGCGATGGCTTCCCGTGGCTATCTAGATCGCAAAGCCCTCGATACCGAGGCTTTGGTGCGCGGAGGCTATGGCGGCTAACTGTTCTCCCCCAGATAGCCCGCTTGACTAAGGAGCGGCCCTTTCCCCAGGGCCGCTCCTTTTTCTTCCCTAAGCTTTATCTAAGGTGCCGTCGCCTAAGCGCGCGGCGGACTTCGTGACGGCTGCTAGTTTATTCTCGCGCTTTAGTGTTGCTAGGTAGTTCGATCCCTCATCGCCTGCTTGCACGACGCCCATTACCTGCCGTATCGCGGCGCCGACTGCTGGTGCCGACGCCGAGGTACCGTTCATACGAAGCCTCGCATGGCTGCGTGGGCTAAGCCCCATGCGACCTGTTTCAGCGAGATTGCGGGTGACAACGGCAGAGACATTGACTTGCTCAGTTCCGCCGGGAAGACCCGCGCCGGAATAGAGCTCAGCTTCTGATCCCCATCCCTTGGCAGCACCGACGACAAGCCCGGTGCTTCCGGTAGCCAGTCCATTCAACGTTCCGTGGCGCGATACGGCTGCACCTGTGCTGTCGACTTCATTCAACCGGCCGGCGTTATCCAACAACGCGTTGGCGGGCTCATCGAAATAGCTCTGTCGCGCACCAGTATTGCCGCGGCCATAAATGATGTCGCGCTGAATCCAGAGCGAAGCTTCATACGCATCGCCTGACTGTCGCTTGTCCCTTAGTGTGATGGCCCAAAGACCGGCAGGGCACTTTCCTGCATTCACCGACTCTGTGGGTGCAAGCGCGATAAGAAAACGCCAGCGCCCATTGCGTGCTTGGTCGGCTGTGATCTGGCCCACCGTCTTTCCTTGCCACTCAACGTCAACTGTCGTCAACGCCCCGGCAACCGCGTTCCCGCCATCGAAAGTCGCGAGCACCGGTCCGAGACCACCATGGCTTGGGCCTGGACCATTGAGCGTGACCTGTACGTCATTGGCGGACGCATCAGGGGGCAACCAAATTTCTAAGAAACTAGACGTACGATCATCAGGTAACACTCGCCAAGGCAGGGCCTGCGAAGACACGCCGGGAGATAAGGGTAACCGCGCGTGTAGATTGTCTACAAAGAGGTTCCCGGAAGGCAGCGTCAATGCCGTCGGGGCACAAGCGCGCCTTGCGGTTACGAGCTCATCCATGGCCGCTTCCAGCGTCGCGTTTCCATCATGGGCGCCACCGGAATAACCATAAGAGATGTTTACGACCAAAGGCGGAACCGTCGTACAGCCGTAAGCTTCGGCAATCTGCTCTGCGCGCTCAAAGATGTAATGGAGCCCGGCAAGCATGAACATGTCCTTGCCGTAACCTGATGTGTCCCAGGTCGCCTCGGGGGGCAGATCGACTGCGACTATACGCACCTGTACGTCGCTACCCTCATCAAGCGCACCGAGTGTGTGCGCGCCATGGGCGAAATTGGTGGCGATAGCAGAGATCGGCTTGCCTTCTCCGCCCAATGCTCCCGCCGCGCGGTAAATTGCGTCCTCGTCGGGTCCGTGGTCCGCACGCAGTTGATTTATCTCAGCTCGAGTGACTTCACGACCGAAACGAACGCGCCCGCTGCCATCGGCAGTGGCGCCTTGCATCCAGCAGGCTTCAACCCGCGTGTTACCGTCACTGGCCTCTAGTGCCCGGTTTGCAAAAGGGATGCCGTCATCAATGATTCCAATGATGACCAGCGGCTTTGATGCGTCGACTGCGGCATCCGCGGCGATTGATGTCTGGCCCGCGCTAAAATCAATATTGTCTCGATGTATGGGAAATCCTGCGCTCAGTTTTGATGGCTCTCCCGCTTGCGCCGGCCCCATTCCGCCGTTGGGCGCCGTAACGCCCGCGTCGCCAGGTTTCGCCCACATGGCATCCAGCGTCGCGATATCAAGCTGTGACACAGTCATCGACGAGTTCGCATCGCCCAAAATAAACGGCAAGAAACGTGGCGCGCTGAGGCCCCGCCAAAGAAGCGGTGCGATCAGGTTTTCACTAGACCCACCGCCTGTCAGCGGTGCCGGCGACGCGGTCGCACTATGGCCGCCGGGACGCTCCATGATACCGCTCAGGTGGTGAGGTTCCGTGCTTTTGCTCTGCGCAAAAAAATCGTGATTACGCCCAGGGCCAAACATCCATGCGGTGTAAGGCCCGAGCGCGGTGGGTTGTTGGGTCGGTTGCATGAGCAGCCTCCATCATTTTTGTCTGAAATCGAACTCGTATGGGGGCCTCTTCAGAGGAACTCACCCATGACCTTCGACCAGAGCCACGCGATGGGGCCTGAATGTGCGACCTTATATGTTGATCCCGCAACGTCCTGATCAGCCGCTTGGAATTCGTCCACGAAGTAATCTGTGTCAGCGGCGGTATAGGCCTGGGAATTCAGCACCGCCGAGCGATTTTTGGCCGCCGTTGCAGACGCCACTATGATACGTCCGATCTCGCGACCCAGCGATGCACCGGCCCAACTGTCGATGGGGTAGTGCACCCCGGCGACCGTTCGATTTGCTGCGATGCGTTCCGCCTGCTTCATCAAAAGCGCTTTGCGCGCCTCAGGGTCCGGGAAATGGTCCGGCCTTGCGTCAACGATGGCACAAAGGACCGTGGCGATCGCCATTGCTTGCGTCGCGTGACCTGAGGGGAAGGATCCGTGGCTCGGTGTCGGGATCATAGGCATGATCCGGCCATCCAGTTGATCGGGCCGACGCACGGTAAGATAGTGCTTGGGGATCATGACCGCGTGGGAACACAAGAGCTGCGTCAGTTCGATCAGCTCGAAAGTCTTGCCATTGCGCGACCCTGTTAGCCCCAAGATGAACGCATAATGGCCAGCGAGTGAACCCATCTGGCCAATGATCTCTCCGCCACGGTCAGGTCGCAGATCAAGGTAGTCGTGCAGAAAGCGAAGCTGGCTCACCAGGATATCATCAGCGGGTCGCGCTAGCTCGAGCATCGGCTTTCCGTTCCAGCGGAGAGCAATGCCATTTTGACCGGCATTCCAGCTGTAGTTTTTCAGAAAATCTGCGACGTAGATCCAGCCACGAACTTGATCTGACCAAAGTTCCATCTGGTTTTCGTTGCGGCGATTTTCGTCTGACACGGCGGCGGCGTCGATCGGATCGTTTCCCGCCACATGACGGATACCAAAACCGGTGGTCTGGCTGTCTACGACCGGGAACCCCAGCATGCCGTTCATGCCGTTCATGCCGTTCATGCCGTTCATGCCGTTCATGCCATTCATGCCGTTCATGCCATTCATGCCGTTCATGCCATTCATGCCGTTCATGCCGTTCATGCCGTTGAACCCACTAAACCCTGACATTCGTATGTCTCCTTCTAAGAAAATTTGTATGAAGTTGTCGCCGTGCCGGCGCGTCGCTTATTGCGACAGCGCCTCCAGGGCTTTGATCACATGACGGCCGACCTTGTTCCCTGCCGCCGGGTGCATCTTGATGTAATGCTCCACGTTGAAATCTGGCTCACGCCTGATGAGCTGCTCAAATGTCGACCGGGCTTCGTCCATTCGGCCCAAATAATATTGCGCCGTGAGTTTAGTTCTGAGCGTCGAGGTATGCCGCTCGTTGCGCAAAAGGGAACGGTCCGTAAACTTCAGCGCGTTCTCCCAGTCTTCCGACGCCAGATAGGCCGTGGCAGTTAGGCTGTCATAGAAATATCCAAAAGGGTCAATGGGCGAGAGTTTGTTCGCCTTCTCGACCGACATTACCGCACGATCTGCCTGATCTTGAAACGCGTGCAGAACGCCTTTTTGCAGGTAGCAAAGGGACTCATTTGGGTTCAGCGACAAGGCGTGATCAAAGCGCCGACCTGCTTCGTCTGGGTCCTGCACAAGAGTGTTTAGGACGGTACCGTCCATGGTTAGGGAAAACGAGTTGTCTGGGTCGATATCCAAGGCCCTTGCAGTAGCATCTCTGGCTTTTCGAGCATCGGCGGCACGGTCCGTGCTCCATCCGTTGTATACGGATTTTATGTGCCAGTCCGCCAGCCACGCATAAGCTTCCGAGGTCCGTGGCGCGCGCTGGATCGCTTCTTTGATCATCTCGCGACTCTCCACAAAGCTGGAAAACCGAAGCTGGTTCATCAGCCCCACGCCCGCGACCAAAAGATGGTGATCTTCGATGTCTTTCAGACGGCGCTTCTGAGTGTGTTTTATGGCGTCAGATGCAATTGCATGACCGATGGCCGACACGATCTCGTATTCGGCGGCGCTTTCGCCCGAAATGTACTCTGCCATTGTCTCGTTGAAAGCCCGTGTCCACAGGATCCGGCCAGATCGCGCATCCAAGAAGTCCACATCCAGGAGAATCCGTTCTCCGGCGACCCGAATTGACCCGGTAAGGCAGTAATCCACTGCGAGCTTCCGGCGGATGTCGTCCAGCGCAACCGATGTCGACGCCAGGGTTCGGGCCGACATATGCGAAATCACCGCGACCAACCTGGACCGCGACATCGATCTGCAAATCTGTTCTGCAAGGAAGTCACCCAACACGCTATGCTGCTGGTCCCCAAAGACTACCCGAAACGGTAAGATAGAGATCGCCGGCACGACGGCTTGATTAGGTGACGCGTGCGTCGGCCCGTAAAGCGCGAATATTTGATCGGGATTTGCGCGTATTTGATCCCGCCATGACTCAAACGGGGCGGCCTTTATGTCCAGCCCCTCAAGGAATGTGCCACGACCAGGTTGTCCCGCTAGCGTGACTTTCGACATATCGAGGGTGATCTCGGCATTCGTGGCAGAGATCACTTCCTCATATACTGTGTCTCCAATCACGCGCTTAATGTCAGATAGTGCACGCCGGAGACTTTGCTGGCCGCCATCGTAACTGGAGGCGCCCCACAGCATCTGCTGCAGGTGCGTGCGCGTTGCACGACCGTTCGGTGCCGTGGCGAGTATCGCAAAAAGGCCTTTGTGCTTCGCGCCCGAGACTTCGAACACATCAGCGCCAAGGCCGCGAATGACGCAGGCTCCGAATAGAGTGATCTCGAGGTACTTAGTACCCAATTCCGCGTCCACCTCCCTCGCTCTCAACCATGCGTAGCAACTCCGTCGCGATGGAGAAAGCGTTTCACACTTTTTTCACGCGCAGAAATCGTCCGGTGTTTCGTATGGTGCCTCCATGATGATCGAACGGAATTTCACAAAGGGGCCCATCGAGGACCTCGCAGATTTTTACACCCAGTGGCCCTCATTGAGGGGAGTTGTTGAACGAGTGATCGCGTCCGAGTCTTTGTCAGATGAGGAGCGAGAAGTGGTTACCTGGCTCAAGTTGCTTGCGGATCGTGTCGGCCCTCAAGACATCGTGGCGCCAGACGAGGACGGCGGCGGAAATTAAGGCCGCCGCCGTTCCTCACCTTAGGTGTCCAAAATCTGATTGCATTAAGGGGCCATCCACTGGCCTTTCCAGTTATTTTCGCGTAAAAAAAATGCTCTCCGGTGCACCGGTAGCGCTAGGGCAACCAGCTCAAGCCTTTGAACGACCAGTGTAAGCTCAAGGAATTTAGACTCATCCGGCACCCGCTCAAAACGCTCGGGTCCACCAATAGGTGTACCAGGGGCAGGGCTCACACCGTACACTTCGCGCGCGCCTTCCGGCATCTTCTGCCAAACCGCGTGTTCACCGGGGGCCATAGCCACGCGCACCAATAAACGAAGCTGGATTTGGCTTCTCGGCTCCCAAATATGCAGCGACGCGCGCGGATCAGCCTGCAGTTCCGTGACCTTTGGGGTCGCTGCATCCGTGTATAGCGTGACGGTTCCAACCGCTTTATCCACGCGCCGCATCACAAGCGTCCGCTGCTGTGGACCATCGGACGACATTGTTGCCAGAGTCGGCGTTCGAGCTGCGTGTTTCGGGTCCCTCGCACCGCGCGCCATGAGCGACCAGGCGCGATCCAGAACGCCGGGAAGGGTTTCGTGCCAGGTTTCTTTGGGCCTATTCATATCCCGTCATCTCCAGATAGCCGGTTCCGGAATGCGTGCCTGTAATGCGCACCGGACCCTCCCAATAGGCAAAGACTAGATCATTCCACGCCTGAGCGTTGATCGCTCCCACCTCGATATCGAGCTGTTCAGCCGGATAGGTGATCCGCCAGCGCGTGGGGATAGACCGCCCTTCAACATCGGTTGTTTCCAGCGGTTCAGCCGTGAAGGAACCATCGGGCAGTGGCCTGACCATGCCATCAGGTTCAATCCAGCTCCCGGAGCCAAAGGCGGCGTTCTCGGTATCGCGCAGTTCAAAGGCCATCATCCGGCTGCCGTCTTCGAAAACCAGCGCGAACCAATCCCAGCCGGACTGCGTTCTGCCCAGAGGTTGCGAGGAATACTCGCGGTCGAGCCATGCGTGACCTGTTACCCCTACTGGCCCACGCGGGGTCTCAATCGATCCTGCAACCTCGTAGAAGGGCTGCGAGTAATAGCGCGAGGCCTGCCCCTCGGCGCTTTTGACCGAGTGCCCGTTATCGCCGTGAAAAACCAATGGCCCCTGTGCGTCGAGGCTCAGCGCATACGAAAATGCATCACCACGCGCTGTGACCGTGATCTGGTCGAGTGTATCTTCGCCCGACATCTCCCAATCGTCGATCCAAGCAGCGAACGGGGCGGCCTGCGCGCCAGCCTGACCGGTGCCGCCGCGGGCGAAACGCTCAGCGGCAAAATGATCTTCGGGTGTGGTGAGCGCGGCGTGCCCCATCCAGCTTTGCGGCGCGTCCCAGCCCTCTCCGCCGCGCGGTTCGCGCGCTGACCGGAAAAGCGTCCATTGCACGCCATAGTCCCGTCCGTCTGCGCCCGTTAGGTTCGCCGTCAGGTACCACCACTCGATGCGATACTCAGGATGCGGGCCGTGATCCGTAGGGAAATCGAACGTGGTGCCTGGCACTGGGATGGCAAAACCATCGGCATCCTCGCCTAGGCCTGCAAAGCTCTGCGCGTGTGCTGGCGCGGCGATGAACAGAGCCAATATCAGAGCTTTAGCGTTCATCGGCAAACACCTTGAGAAGCCGCGATGGATCGATCCGGGCCAAGCGGATCGCTGGCAAAAGCGCCGCTGCCAGGGCCGCCAACAGCGCGAGCAGAGCGAGCCGCGCCCAATCCAAGGGAAAGGCCAAGAGGGGCAGTCGCCAACCGAATGCCTGAACGTTGACCACTGCGAGAAGCGCCCAAGCCACAGCTAGTCCCAAAGGCAGAGCGAGCACAAAGGTCAGCGCGGCACAGACGGCGGAGCGACCGAGTTCTAGCCCCGCCAAACGCCTGCGGGTCAAGCCCATGGCCCAAACCGGTGCCAACTGGGGCAGGCGCATCGTCGCCAGCGTCGTCAGGGCCGTCAGCAGCGCGCAGGCCGCCACGCCCAGCGTCAGCAGATTGAGCGCGCCGGTGACGAGAAACGTCCGTTCAAAGATCGCCAGCGAGACGTCCTTGACCTCTACCTGATCCACTATGTTGCCAGAAGGCAGGCCAATTTCTTCTAGCCCCGCACGCAGTTCCGGAATGCGGGCGGGGTCCGTGCGCACGGAGTAGCGCAGGGGCGACAGGTCGGGCACGCGAGCCTGCAACGCGGCGAGCGAGGTGATCGCCTGGCCCTCGGGATTTCCGTAGTCTGAATAGACCCCCACCAAAGGCAGCTCCCACCCTGGGAGCAACGTGATCGTGTCGCCCAACGCGAGGCCTTCACGGCGCCACAGCTGCTCGTTCACCAGCGCGCCCTTGCCCGTGGCAACCGCGCGCCATGGGTCAGCGCTGGCGGTGATCAGCGGCCAGCCTTGGGCGTAAGTGGGGTGATCCACGACGCCAATGATTTGTGCTGGCGCCCCGGCGATGCGCGCATTCGTACGGCGCACGGGGAGGACGGCGTCAGCCTCTGTTTCGAGATACATGCGCGCCGCCTCGGCCTGGGCGGGCGTCTGGGCGGTGATGTAGATCTCGGATGCCAAACGCTGCTCGATCCACCCGGTGAAGGTCGCGCGGAAGGACGACACCATGGTGCCCACGCCGATATTCGTCGCCAACGCGAGGAGCAGCGCCATCAGCGCCAGCGACAGCCCGGGGAGCTGCTGGCGTGTGTCCGCGATGGCCCAATTCAGGACCGGTGTTTTGGCAAACCGTTGCGCCAAAGCCAGTGCAGTATCCAACGCCAGTGGCAGCAAGAGCGCTGCGCCAAAAAGCAGCGCGCCGAGCATGGCGAAGCCCGCGACGATGCCATGGCCCTGAGCCGCTATAAGCGCCGCAAGGCCCAGTAAAAGAACGCCAATTATGGCCTGCCTGATCCGCGATTTCGCGGACGCCAGCGCCCATGCGCGGGGGCGGGTGGGGGCTAGGATGGGGAGGTTAGCAACACGCCAAAGGCTCGCGGCCGCCGCGGCGCTCGCGCCTGCGTAGGCGATGGCCATGCCGCTCAAAGCCCAGCTGGGGCTCAGGGTCAGGGTGCCCGGAACCGAGGCGCCGTAAAGACCACCCAGGGTCGCCGCCACGCCGGGCAAGAGCAGCGTTGCGAGCCAGTAGCCCAGCGCCACGCCGATGAGGCCCGCGAGGGTGGCGAAGAGCGCGGTCTCGGCGGCGAGGAGGCCCGTCAGCGTGCGGGAGGGCGTTCCCAGTGCGCGCAAGGTGCGGAACATCGCGCGGCGTTGTTCGAAGGCCAGCCCGATGGTGGCGTGGGTGATGAAGAGGCCCACGGCGAAGCTGAGAAGACCGAAGGCGGTGAGGTTCAGGTGGAAGGATCGGGTGAGGCGACCAATGTCGCCGCCGGCCTCGATCGTCACGGTCTGAAGTTGTGGCGCGAGCTGGGCGAGCGGGGTCAGACCGGCGGGTTGGTTGGCGGAGAGGACAAGGTACGAGAAGTCCTCGCGATCCAGCAGTCGCCATGCGGTCGTGATGTCTGTCGTTGCCTGGCCGATGGGAATATTTGCTGCAGTTTCAACGGGTAAACCAGTCGGCAGGTCGGTGTCAGGATGGGCGAGGATGAGGCCCTCGGCGGACAGAAACCTCTCTAAACGGTCGCCGTCCGCGAGGTTGGGGCTGGCCGCAGTTGGCGGTAGGGTAAAGGGGTCGATGCCGAGGAGGGTGGCCCCGCCGATGGATCCTTCAACCACTGGCGACACGAGCCATCCGGCGCGGCGCAGGGACACGAAACTCTCGGGCGACAGAGGCCCGCCATCGCGGCGTAAAAGCCTTGTTTCATTGCCTTGTCCGAGGGCTGAGGCGGCATCGTCATAGCTCGCGCGGGCCTCGGAATTTATGGCCTGAACGCCGGTCCAAAGCGCGGTGGCGGCGGCGAGGCCGAAAAGCAGGGCGATGAGCTGCAAAGGCTGTCTGCGCCAGTGGGACAAGAGCGCGAGGAGGGCCGCGCGGCGCATCAGATCAGCTGCCCATGGGAGAGCCGAATTTGCGCGTCGAGCGCGGCGGCACGGGTGTCGGAATGGGTCACCATCAGCAGCCCGGCACCGGCGTCGCGGGTCAGATCGACCATCAGCTCCATGACAGCGTCAGCGGTATTTTCATCAAGGTTTCCAGTGGGTTCGTCGGCGAGGAGCAGCTTTGGCCTCGCGGCCAGAGCCCGCCCGATGGCCACCCGTTGCTGTTGCCCGCCAGAGAGCTGTTCGGGGTAACGTTGACCCAGATCGCCCAACCCCAGACGACCCGTCAGATCGGCGATCCACGACGCATCAACACGGCCCGACAGACGTGCCTGAAAGGACAGGTTATCGGCCACGGAAAGCGACGGGATCAGATTGAACTGCTGGAAGATCACCCCGACGACATCGCGGCGATAGGCAGCTAAGGCCTTGTCATTATTTGGAATAACGGCCCCGTCCACGCGAACCTCGCCGCTATCGGCGGCCTCGAGACCGGCCACGATATGCAGGAGCGTGGATTTGCCGGAGCCGCTTTCACCTGTCAGCGCCAGCGATCGCCCCGCCGCCAGATCAAAGGACACACCGCCCAGCACGCGGGTCGTGCCGAAGCTCTTGGTAATGTCAGTGACCGTCAGAAGCATGGCCGACAGGTAGCCGATGGGGCGGTAAGGTAAAGGGGTGCGAGCGGTGGGGTAAGGTTTTGCCGCAGGCCGAAAATCGGGTGCCAGAAGCCGTACAGAACCTGTACAGAAACCGTATGGCTCTGAATCCGGTCTGAGTTCGTTAAGCAAATCTTGCCGCCTTGTTAACGGGGCCTCGATACGCTTGTTCCCGGCGCCCGTCTTTGGTCATAGTGATCGCCATAGAAGCCCGCAGATTTTCACCACGAACGAAGTAGCCCCCGACATGAAGCCCATCCTTTCTGTCCTGAAATTCGGGATCATGGCCATCATCTGGATCGCCATGGTCTGGTTGACCGCCTGGGGCAGTGTCGCACTGTGGTTCAAGATCGCTGACGGGGGCGCGGTGCTGATGGCCATTCCCGTGCTCTACGGGCTTTTGGGTCTGTCCGCGGTGCTCGGGTTTTTCTGGACCGGGTTCGGCAAACTGGCGGGGGCGTTTACCGTGGCGGCGGCGGCGCTGCTGATCTGGTGGAACACGCTAGAGCCGCCGACGACCGGCGACTGGTCACGCGAGGTGGCGCAGCAGACGACCGGCACGATCGAGGGCGATATTCTGACGTTGAGTGACGTGCGGAATTTCACCTGGCGGAGCCTCACCGATTTCGACGAGAGCTGGGAAGAGCGGACCTATGATCTGTCGCAGATCAATTCGGTGGATCTGCTGATGTCCTATTGGGCCGGGCCGCATATGGGGCATCTGATGATCACCTTCGGGTTCGAGGATGGGCGTTATCTGACCTGGTCGAACGAGGTGCGTCGGTCGACAGATGCGTCGTTCTCGCCGTTGGCGGATTTCTTCAAAACCAACCCCATCGCGATAATCGCTGCCGAGGAGCAGGATGTCGTGGGCTATCGGTCGAATATTCAGGAGGCGCGTGTACATGTATTTAGGCTGGCCGATCAGGGTGACGAGGCACGCAGCCTTTTGGCCGCCTATGTCGCGGCGGCCAATGCCGTCGCTGAGGAACCGCAGTGGTTCAATTCCCTGTTTTCGAATTGCTCGCGATCAGTGGTGACCCTAACTCGGAGCATCGGAATCGATCTGCCGCTGGACTTCCGCGTCTTGGTGAACGGGTACTTGCCCGAGTACCTCTACGATCTGGGCGCGTTGGATCGGTCGGTCAGCATCGAGGAGCTCTACGAGTTGGGCGACATCACCGAGCGCGCGGCGGAGGCGTGGCAGACGCCGGGATATTCGGACGCAATCCGGGTGGGTGTTCCTGAGCCCAGTGGGCCTAGAGGCTGACGAAGAACTGGATGATTACCGCGTTTGCCAGATCGACGAAAAAGGCGGAGACCAGCGGCAGCGTGATGAAGGCCAGCGGCGCGGGTCCGTAGCGTTTGGCTACAGAAGACATATTGGCGATGGCCGTGGGCGTGGCGCCGAGGACGAAGCCGGCGAAGCCTGCGCTGAGGACGGCGGCCGTATAGGTCCGGCGCAGCACCACGAAGAGCACCCCGATGATAAAAACCACGGCGAGCACCACCTGCATGAGCAGCACCACTACCAGCGTCAGACCGAGTTCCGAGAGCGTCCAGAGCTGCATGGACATCAGCGACATCGCGAGGAAGACCGACAGGCAGTAATCCGAGATCACCGCCATGGCGCGGGTGCGCGCGGGCCAGGTGACCCGTGGCAACAGGTAGGGCACCGTGTTGGACAAAAGCACCCCGGCAAGCAGGCAGGGCACAAAGGAGGGCAGCATCAAGCCGATCTGGTTGAAGAAGTAGAAGCCGCCAAAGCCCAAAAGCACCGCGATGTGGATCGTCAGCAGGCTGCGCATAAGGCTGATATGGTTCACGACTTCGGCTTCTTCGTCGGGTTTTTCGTATTCGAGGCCGACCATGGGGGCGGCTTCGTCGTCGCCGTGGAGGTCGTGTTTGTCGATGAGGAATTTCGCCAATGGCCCGCCCACGAGTGCGGCGACGATCAGGCCCAGGGTGGCGGCGGCGAGGCCGATTTCCTCGGCCGCTTCGAACCCGGAGATCAGTTCAATTTCCGGCCCCCAGGCGATGGCTGTCCCGTGGCCGCCGATGAGGGAGGCCGTGCCGAGGAGCACGGAGAGCTCGGACGGGAGGCCAAAGAGCGTGGCCCCTAGCAGCCCGACACCGTTTTGCAGGAGCATGAAGACGATGGTGAGCACGAGGAGCGTGATCAGGAGCGGCCCGCCGCGCAGGAGGTCTGCAAAGCGGGCGTTCAGCCCGATGGTCGTGAAGAACAGGATCAGGAGCGCGTCGCGCACCACGAGGTCGAAT
>JBCDKE010000062.1:0-17245 GCA_038747015.1 Pseudomonadota bacterium | reverse complement strand
CGAAACCAACGAGTTCTCGGTCCACTCCCCGCGCATCGAGACGATGAACGTGCCCACCGACAAGATCCGCGAAGTGATCGGCTCGGGTGGCAAGGTCATCCGCGAGATCGTTGAGGTTTCGGGCGCCAAGGTCGACATCAACGACGACGGTGTGGTCAAGATCGCATCGCCCGATGGCGAGTCGATCAAGAAAGCCTACGACATGATCCACGCGATCGTCGCCGAGCCTGAAGAAGGCGCGATCTACAAAGGCAAAGTCGTCAAAATCGTCGACTTCGGTGCCTTCGTGAACTTCTTTGGCAAGAAAGATGGCCTCGTGCACGTTTCTCAGATCGAGAACCGCCGCCTGAACCATCCTTCCGACGTCCTCAAGGAAGGTCAGGAAGTTTGGGTCAAGCTTTTGGGCTTTGACGACCGCGGCAAGGTTCGCCTGTCGATGAAAGTTGTCGACCAGGAAACCGGTGAAGAAGCCAAGAAAGAAGAGTCTGCGGATTAATCCGCAACTGCTTCAAAATTCAGTTAGGGAAGGCCCGCACAACTGTGCGGGCCTTTTCAATCATGCTACTTTGACGCGCCCGCGCGCCAACGATACGCCCGCGGCACAAGTGGAACCAAATTCAGTCTGTCGAAGCGGAAGAAACCCGTGGATCTTGATACTCACCTGATCAACCTTGATCGCGCAGAAGAACGGCTAGCAAGCGCCACCAAGCAGCTTGATCAACTCGGAATGACTTTCCAGCGATTTTCGGCGGTCGACGGCAGCAAATTGTCGGACGAAGAAACACGCGACTATTCTGAACATCAGTCGTTTCAACGCATGGGCCGCTCTATGTCTCCGGGCGAAATTGGCTGTTTTCTCAGCCATTATCGAGTGGCCAAGGCATTCCTGAAGAGTGATCACCAATACTGTCTTGCGCTCGAAGACGACCTGCTGGCCGCAGAAGACCTTCCGGAGCTCTTGGAGTCATTAGTAGGGTACCTTGAGACGAAACACACCAGGCCTTGGTATCTCGTAAATTTAGGTAACGCGCCGACGAAGCTCTATTCCCGCCTGACCACGATTGAGACGCATACACAGAACTACGATCTAGTCGCGGCACATCATTTTCCGGTGCTCACCACAGCACTTTTGTGGTCGCGCGAAGGGGCGGAGGCATTTGTAAAAGCCGGCATGCCGATGCACGCGCCGGTTGATCAATTTTTGAAGGATTGGTGCACGCGAAATCGGAAGGGCCAAGGCCTCGCGTTCCTGCAGCCTCCAGTGAAAACGATCGGTGCGGAAAGCCAGATCAGCTATGATGAAACCTTGGGCAAGGCACGTCGAGGGATGCGTAACGGTCTGTACTTTTTGCGAAAGCAGCGCCGACATATTCTGAACAACTACATGTCAGTGGCCGGCAAGCTTTCCTATAAACGCTAGCCTCGACAAAGCGATATTCAGAAGGGCCTGCGAGCGACACCATCCGGCGATGCAGTTCCCGATTGCACGCTGTTAGTGTCGAAGCCTGGACGAGATATGGCTATTGGCCGGTCCGCCGAGATCGGAAATCGTAGCCAAAAGCATCGAAGTCTTCTTGATAAAGCGCTTCAATGCGCCGGCGTTGCTCTGCGTTGGGCTTCAAAGCGCGTTTTTTGGAGGCATTTGCATGCGCTGGCGCGGCCATTTCAGCCGCAAACTCCGCTGCTCCTGCTTTTGCAAAAGCTAGTGCAAGATCGCGGCTGAGCGCCTCGAATCTTCCGATGAAATCGAACGCCAGATGGTTGAAGCCAATGTGATCGACCTGGGACCTGAAGTGCTGCTCAGTCATGATCTTATCGATGGCGAATGTTGCTTCCACCGCCGACAACGCCGCTTCTAGTTTTTCTTCGTCGGACTGATGATCCCTATACCCATGGCGCCGCATTCCCTTGAGAACAGAGTCTGAGTTGGGGTTAGTTCGGTCAATCACAACATCTTTCACCGCCGACAAGAAACGGTCCTCAGGATGACGTACGAAGGAGAAGATAAACGCAGAGTGGTCTTCAATAGTCTTTAGCTGCGAACGCCAAGACTCCTTACCTTGGCGAAACCCATCCCGAATTGAATGCACGCGCCCGTCGCCAAACTCACCTCTCGAATAGCGATAAACTTCTTGAGATATGGAGGTGCAGGCGACCTTTGAGTTCTTTACGTAAAGGAGCGCGCCATCATCGGACTGAACACAATGCGGAAGCACAATCCGCAGCGGCAGAGGTACGCTCTCCATTGCCACACGCTCTCGATAGCGCGGCACAAATCGTGCAAGGAGGGTTTCCTTGCGTCGCAAATTTCGAAGCTCTGTTGCTTCTATGGTCATCGGTCCCCCGGAACCCTGGCGAAATCGAAATGAGCACTACCGTTATCTGCGATGAAAACAACCGTCCCGGTGCGGCAAGGGTTCGATCACACGACGTCGATACCGGGCGCAGATGGCACCATTGCAATAGGAGCGCAGCGCAAATCTAGTTCGATTTTCCACACCGAAGCGCCGGCTCTGGCGCCGGGCTGAGCGAGCACTGCGCGGACAGTCTTGACTGTCGCGAAGCTTGCAGCCAAGGCTGCCAACACTGCTCAGTTTGGAGACTGCGATATGCTCGAAAAGCGCCAATTCTACATCAACGGCGAATGGGTCAATCCGGCCAAGGCACGGGACCTCGCGGTGATAGACCCATCCACCGAAGAAACATGTGCGATCATCTCTCTGGGTGATCAAGCGGACACTGACGCCGCCGTTGCGGCCGCGCGCCAGGCCTTTGACGGATGGTCGCGGACTTCGCCCGCTGAACGCAAAGAGCTGATCGAGGGTATCTTTGAAGTCTACAAGAAGCACAGCGAAGAAATGTCCGTCGCAATCAGCCAAGAGATGGGCGCCCCCATCGACATGGCTCGCAGTTCTCAAACGACATCGGGGAACTGGCATATCGAAGGCTTTCTGAAAGCCTTTGATCAGATCGAATGGGAAACCGTGCGCGACGCAAAGACCGGCGAGCGAATTCACCGGGAGCCCATAGGCGTTGTCGGTATGATTACTCCTTGGAACTGGCCGATGAATCAGGTGACATTGAAAGTCATTCCCGCCCTTGCGGCAGGCTGCACCATGGTGCTGAAGCCCTCCGAGATCGCGCCGCTTTCGTCCTTGGTTTTCTCCGATATCATGCACGAAGCCGGGGTCCCAGCTGGTGTATATAACATGGTCAATGGCGACGGTCCCGGCGTTGGCTCGCAGCTATCCGAGCACATGGACGTGGACATGATTTCTTTCACCGGCTCCACACGGGCAGGCCGCGCAATCACCGCAGCGAGCGTATCGAACCTCAAACGTGTGAGTCTGGAATTGGGCGGCAAAGGGGCAAATATCATCTTTGCAGATGCCGATGAGAAGGCCGCGATCCGCGGGGCACGGCAGTGTTTCAACAATACCGGTCAGAGCTGTAACGCCCCGACGCGCATGCTGGTGGAGCGTTCCCGCTACGACGAGGCCGTGGAACAGGCGGCCGAAACAGCGAAAGCCACGAAAGTAGCGGCCTCTTCAGAAGAAGGTCGCCATATTGGTCCGGTCGTCTCTGAGGTACAGTTCAACAAAATTCAGGATCTCATCCAGAAGGGCATCGATGAAGGCGCGCGACTTGTTGCGGGCGGCGTTGGCCGTCCAGATGGCCTGAACCGCGGCTACTTCATCCGCCCCACGGTGTTTGCGGACGTGAACAACGACATGAACATAGCAAGGGAAGAGATCTTTGGTCCTGTCCTGTCGATCATTCCATTCGACACCGAAGAAGAAGCCATCAGCATTGCTAACGACACGGCCTATGGCCTAACGAACTACATCCAGACCCAAGACGATGAGAAACGCCTGCGCGTGGCGCGTCGAGTTCGGTCCGGTATGGTCGAGACTAATGGCACGGGCTTTGGGCGCGGTATCCCGTTCGGCGGGATGAAGCAGTCGGGCAATGGCCGCGAGGGCGGCGTCTTTGGCATCGAAGAGTTTCAGGAGCTCAAAGCGATCAGCGGCTGCTGATCGCCACAGCCCCTCACTCTGGAACCCGCATTCTTTTAGAATGACCTTTGCTTATGGCGCGGGTGTAGAGAGGGGCGTTTTCAACGATGTAGATGCTTTCCGACACCTTCCACATCGTTTCCTCCGCGATATACGTGGAATGAACGGCAAATGGCGCCTGAACGAGATCGTTTTTGGCCAAGACACGGGTCTCGTGTGTGGCCCGGATCTTAGTTTCGTCTACGAACTCGGCCGCCACGATGTGGCGTACAATATCCGTTGTTCCCAACGACATGTAGTGCGCGCACACACCTTCGAAAGCGTCACGCAATTCTTCTAGCGTTGAGAGTATCCGCGACCCTTCGAAGGTCTCAACCTTTGTGGGCATCGTAAAACACTGGGCAAAAGCGTCGAAATCACCCGCCAACAAGGCCGCTGTGGTCCTATCCAGTATCGCTTCGCATATTTCACGCGCCGACTGAAATTCGTCGCTCATTCACAACCCCGAGGTCACATTTTTGCGGAACTGCCACGCTCGAATGGCAAACACCGACAAACTACTTTGCCATACTGCTTTGCCCAACGGATTTGTCCGCGAATAGGGGGAATTTGCGTAGTTTCGCCGCTAGAATGGCAGCTTTGATCGAAACTCGACCCATTCACCGCCATCTGGATGACGCAGGCGCAACTTCCACGCGTGGAGCATAAGGCGCTCTGCCGCCTTGCGTGCATCACCTTCAGCGTAGAACGGATCTCCGAGAATCGGGTGGCCTAGCTCGGCCATGTGAACACGCAATTGGTGGGACCTTCCGGTCCTGGGGCGCAGCTCCACGCGGCTTGTCCCACCGCTCTTCTTGGCACGCCAGTCGGTGACTGCCGCGCGGCCGTCGTCGTGGCACACCATCTGCCGAGGCCTGTTGGGCCAGTCCACCCTAAGCGGTAGATCAACTGTGCCGCTGCCCTCCAATTTTCCCCAGACCTCCGCCACATAGACCTTTTTCGCCTGACGCTTCTCAAATTGCAGCCCGAGATGCCGCTGCGCATGAGCGCTGAGCGCGAAGATCATGGTGCCTGACGTGTCGCGGTCAAGCCGATGGACCAGCAGCGCGGTAGGATACTCGGCCTGGATCCTGGTCAGCAGGCAGTCGGCAAGCTCGGGCCCTTTGCCGGGCACCGATAGCAGACCAGAGGGTTTGTCCACGGCCAAAAGCTCGTGGTCGTGATGTAGCACAACAAGAGGATCACTCGGTGGATTGTAGTCAGACCCGGGCACTGCGCACCTGACGAAAGAGGGAAACCGAATAAAGCAAGAGTGCAGCCCAGATCATTGGGAATGCGATGGCGCGGGCCTGTCCGAAAGGCTCTTTGAACAGGAATACAGCGACGATCAGGATCATCGTCGGAGCAATGTATTGCAATATCCCGATGGTCGAGAGGCGTAGTTTCTTGGCGCCATTCACGTAGAGCATCAGCGGAACCGCCGTGGCGATGCCGGTGCCCATAAGGAGCCAGGGCGACGCCGAAAAGCTGCCCTGCCCATTGGCGCTCAGCCAGCCCAGGTAGAAAAGCGCCGGCACCGAAAGGATCAAGACCTCCAGCAAGAAGCCCTGGTTTGGCCCGATGGGCAGCTTCTTCTTTGCCAATGCGTAAAAGCCCCACGACAGGGTCAGCGCGACAGCAATGAGCGGCAGCCGCCCAGCCTCAATCGTCAACACCGCCACAGCACCCAGCGCCAGCGCGATGGCGCCCCACTGCAATGCGTCGAGGCGTTCGCGCAAAAAGACCGCCCCGATGAACACGGAAAAGAGCGGGTTGATGTAGTAGCCCAAAGCCGCTTCGATCGTCTGCTCCGAGGCGATCGCGTAGACGTAAATCCCCCAATTCACCGAAATCAGCGCCGCCGTTACGCAGGCCATGGCGAGCCATTTTGGCTGCCTGAGCGCCTCGCGCAGTGTATCCGTACGGCCCAGCGCAATCAGCACTGCACCAGCAACGGGTACAGACCAGATGACACGGTGGGCCACGACCTCCATCGGAGGCACGTGGTCCAGGAACTTCAAGTAAATCGGCAAAAAGCCCCAGAGGAAATATGCCGAGACGGCAAATCCGAGGCCCTCAGCGGTGTCGCGGTCTTCGTTCATAAGACGCCCGTACCGCGTCCGCGAAGCCCGCGCCATCCCCTCTTAGCGCACAGTGTTGTCTATGCTTTCACCCGCTCCGATTTTGGATCGTAGAGTGGCTTCAAAGAGGCCTCCGCCTTTACCCGCGTGCCCATCACGTCGATCTCGTAGGTCGACGCGAGAACATCAGCGGCACTTTCCCCTTCGCAAGGCACATAGCCAAGGCCTATCGCCCCGCCCAGCGTGTGCCCGTAAGCACCCGAGGACAGGTAACCCACGATCTCACCGTCACGAACCACGGGTTCGTTGTGATAGAGGAGCGGCTCCGGGTCCGTCAGCTTGAACTGGAGAAGCCTGTTCGCCAGGCCAGTTTCCTTTTTCTTCAGCACAGCTTCGCGCCCAATAAAGTCCGGTTTGTCGGTCTTCACGGCAAAACCCAGACCGGCCTCCAGCACGTGATCCTCGCAGGTGATGTCATGGCCAAAGTGGCGGAAGCCCTTCTCGATGCGGCAGGTATCCATCATGTGCATGCCGCACAGCTTCATGCCCATGCCATCCCCCGCCTCCGCGAGAACCTCGAACACGTGGCCAGCCATGTCGGAGGGTACATAGACCTCCCAACCAAGCTCGCCCACATAGGTCACGCGATGAACGCGCGCGAGGCCCATGCCGATCTCGATCTCCTGCGCGGTGCCGAACGGGTTTACCTCGTTCGAGAAATCCGCAGGCGAGACAGCCTGTAGCAGCTCCCGCGATTTTGGTCCCATGACGGCGAGCACGCCCTCTGCCGCCGTCACATCTGTGATGACCACAAGGAAATCGCCGCGGTTGCGCTCCAACCAGGTTTGATCGGCAAGGCGCGTCGCGGCGGGGGTGACGACGAGATAGGCGGTTTCGCTGACCCGCGTGATGGTCACGTCAGCCTCGATACCGCCGCTCGCATTCAGGAATTGGGAATAGACGATCTTGCCCACAGGCACGTCGTATTGCCCGCCAGCCACATAATTCAGGAACGCGGTGGCGTCTGGGCCTTCTACACGGATTTTGCCAAAGGAGGACATGTCATACATGCCCACGCCCTCGCGGACGGCCATGTGCTCTTCGCGGACATTTTCAAAGAAGTTCTGACGCTTCCACGAATATTGGTACTCTGCCTCTTGGGACCCGCGCGCGAACCAGTTCGCCCGTTCCCAGCCGGCGAGCTCGCCAAAGACGGCCCCACGGTCTGCAAGGTGTGAATAGAACGGCGTACGCCGTACACCGCGCGCTGTCCGTTTTTGCAGATAGGGGAAGTGGTCGGCATAGAGCAGGCCCAATGTCTCCTTCGAGCGCTCGAAGAGGTAGGTCTTGTTCCCCTGGAACGGCTGCATCCGACAGATGTCCACGTCGCCGAGGTCAAAGGGTTTGGCACCGTCTTCCATCCATTGCGCAAGCGCCATGCCGGCCCCCCCAGCGGATTGGATACCGATCGAGTTAAAACCTGCCGCAACCCAAACGTTGTCCATCTCCGGGCATAGTCCGAGGTGGTAGGCGTCGTCGGGGGTAAAGCTTTCCGGCCCGTTAAAGAACGTGTGAATGCCTGCCTCGCTGAGCATGGGAAGACGGTTCACCGCGTTCTCCAGGATCGGTTCGAAATGGTCGAAATCCTCGGGCAGCTGATCGAATTCGAAATCCTTGGGGATACCGTCCATGGCCCAGGGTTTCGAATTCGGTTCGAAAGCGCCGAGCAGCATCTTGCCTGCGTCTTCCTTGTAGTAGGCGCATTCATCTGGCACGCGCAGCACCGGGAGCTGGGTCAGACCGGGGATGCTCTCGGTAACGATGTAGAAATGCTCGCAGGCATGGAGCGGGACATTGGTGTTGAGCATCCGGCCGACCTCATGGCCCCACATGCCGCCGCAGTTCACCACGTGATCGCAGGTAATCTCGCCTGCTTCGCCCTTTTCGTTCTCCCACTGCACGGCAGTGATCCGGCGCCCTTCGCGGGTCACGCCCGTGGCCTTGGTCCGTTCGATGACCTTGGCGCCGCGCAGTTTTGCGCCCTTGGCGAGAGCGTGGGCGATGTTGGCTGGGTCACCTTGGCCATCGAGCGGCAGATAGACCCCGCCCGTAACGCCCTCGATATTCAGATGCTCGTAGCGTGTCTTGACCTCTTCGGGGCTGATTTCCTCAACCTCGACGCCAAAGGCGCGGGCCATAGCGGCCTGGCGGTAAATCTCTTCGCGGCGCTCTTCGGTCAGTGAGACGGTGATCGAACCAACACGCTTGAACCCTGTCGCGACACCGGTTTCTTCCTCGAGCGAGCCGTAGAGCTCCTGCGAGTATTTGGCGAGCTTGGTCATATTGGCCGTCGCACGCAACTGCGCGATCAGGCCCGCTGCATGCCACGTGGTCCCCGAGGTCAGCGCCTTGCGCTCTAACAGCACCACGTCCTGCCAGCCCAGTTTTGTCAGGTGATATGCCACCGAGCAGCCAATGACGCCGCCGCCGATGATGACCACACGTGCTTTCGAAGGTACGCTCATGCTGCCTGTGCCTCTTTGAAATGTGCTGAAAGTGCTGCGATGTGGGCCGGGCCAACCTCGCAGCAGCCGCCGATCAGGGTCGCGCCTTTGGCGACCCAGTCCATGGCGTGGTTTAGGTACTCAGCCGGGCCGAGATCTGTGCGCGCAGACAGCATGTCCACCGTTGCGTCATCATTGTTGAAAGCATCGACAATCTTGGTGAAACCGTTGGCATAAGCCCCGAGCGGCACCTTCGCCCCCGCGAGGTCCGGCAATGCTTTGCTCACCGCTTCGGGCGTCGAGCAGTTCACCAAGAGCGCCGCCACCTCGAATTCCTCAAGCAAGCCGAGGATATCGGCGACCGGCTCACCTGATCGCAACTTGGTGCCGTCGTCGTCCGACACGCTCACGGCCAGCCAGACTGGCTTTCCATGGCCGACGGTCCCCATCAGCCCGCCGCAGGCTTCTTCCACGGAGCTCATAGTCTCTAAAAGGTAGCCGTCCACATAGGGCGCTTGCAGCACGGCCATCTCGCCAAATACGGCCGCAGCCTTGTCTACGGGTGGCGCAAGCTCAGGACGATAGGAATAGCCCAGCGGCCCCATCCCGCCCAGAATCAGGCCTGATCCATGGTCGTCGCGCGCTTCTCGGGCGATGCGCGACGCCAGCACTTGTAGTTCGGCAAATCGGTCACCGATGCCATGATGCTTCAGGCGATCCGGGCGCACTGAATAGGTGTTTGTGGTGACGATCTCCGCCCCGACGGCGAAGTATTCATCGTGCACAGCACGTACGATTTCGGGCGCATCAAGCAACGCCTGAACCGACCAAAGCGGGGTGGCCTTGCCAGCGCGCAGGATCAACTCCTGCCCGAGTCCGCCATCCAAGATAGTCACTGACATATCGTCTTCATCTTTCCCAAATACTCCCGCCGGAGGCCGCGATGGCCCGGCGTCAGGTGTACATATTCGCCAGTTTGGCCTTGTAGGTCGCCACCGTCTCTTCCTCGGTGGCGCCATCGTCATAGGGCGGCGTGCGATAGCTGCTGCAGCTCTCCACGTCGATCAACACGAAGGCGCGCATGCGGTGCGTCAAATCTGGCCAGATGGCCGCCCAGTTCGGCATAAGCTCGTCGAACTCTGCCTCACCGGGCTTGACGACCCGCGTGCCGCCGGCAACCCGCGCGCCTTTGCGCTTCAGGATGTCGATGAAGTTCACTTCGCACCAAAGGGTGCCTTCGAGATTCTTCATCGTCCCAGGCGATCTGATGTCAGAAAACCCAAGGACCGTATCGCTGAGCACCACAAAGGTGCCCTTCGGCGACACCGCGGGCTTCCCCTCGGGGGTCACCGTGGCGGTGAACCCCAAGGGGAATGCTGCGATCAGGTCTTTGGTTTCCGCATCGATCATGGTCGCGCCTTAGGCCCGGATACGCTCGTTCGCGGGATCCCATAGTGGTCCATCCGCCTGCACGACGGCCCGGCACTTCTGGCCATAGATGTCGACCGAAAGCTCAGTGCCTTCTTTGGCAAGGTCTGGCCGTACCATGCCCAGCGCAACAGAAGCACCAACGCGATATCCCCAAGCCCCGGATGTCGTTTCACCGACGACTTCGTCCCCGTTCCAGAGCGTCGCCATATAGGGCGCATCATGGCCATTCGCGTCGACCTTTAGCGTCACAAAGGTCTTCTTGGACCCCTGCTGCTTCTCGTTCAACAGCGCGGCTTTGCCCGGGAACTCCTGAGGTTTATCGAACTTGATAAAGCGGCTCAGACCTCCTTCGAGAAGCGTGTAATCGGTGCTGAGATCACCTTTCCACGCGCGGTAGCCTTTCTCGATGCGCATCGAGTTCAGCGCATACATGCCAAAGGGCGTGGCACCTGCCGCCAGGACAGCGTCGTAGATTTCGGCAATGTTCTCGTTTTTGGAGTGGATTTCCCACCCAAGTTCACCCGCAAAAGAGACCCGGAGAAGTGCCACAGGCTTGCCCGCCACCGTTGCGGTGTGATGCGTCAGCCAACCGCTTTCGAGATCGGCATCGTCACTGAGCGAGGCCATGAGTTCACGCGATTTGGGGCCACAGACGATGAGCGTGTCGAACTCGGTCGTGTGATCCGTCAGCGTGAGGCCTTCCGGCAGCTTCGCTTCCAGCACTTCGCGGTCATGCCACTGCGCGCTCGCTGCGGTGATCAGCGTAAAGTGATCCTCGCCGTGGCGAATGATCGACATCTCGGTCAGGATGCGACCACGCGAGTCCGGGAAGTAGCCCAGGTTCATGCGGCCGACTTTTGGCAGCGCGCCCGAGATCATGCCGCGCAGGTACTCTGCCGCACCTTCACCAGACAGATTGAAGCGCGAGAAACCGGGCAGGTCGAGGACGCCTACGCCGTCGCGAACCGCCTCGCATTCTTCCTTGATCCGCTGCTCCCACGGGCCTTGGCGTGACCATGTTTCGGTGGCCTCAATCGAGGTGTCGTCGCCGTCCTTGGCAAACCAATTTGCCCGCTCCCAACCGTTATAGGCACCCATCACGCCGCCAAGTTGGCGGACTTTGGCGTCCACAGGGGACAGCTTGCGGCCGCGGCCTGCGGGCCATTCCTTGTACGGGAAGTGCATCCCGTATTCGTGGCCATAGACCTCCATGGCCTTGTCGATGCAGTACTGTTCGTCTGTGTAATCTGTGTAGCGACGCGGATCGACGGCCCACATATCCCACTCGGTTTCGCCCTCGACGATCCATTCCGCGAGCACTTTACCGGCGCCGCCGCCCTGGGTAATGCCAAAGGTAAAGACGCAGGCCTCAAAGGCGTTCTTCACGCCGGGCATTGGACCGACCAACGGCAGGCCGTCCGGTGCGTACGGGATCGGACCATTGATGTTACGGCCTACGCCGCCTTCACCCAGGATCGGCACCCGCGCCATGGCGTCTTCGATGTACCATTCAAGCCGCTCGAGATCGTCGGGGTAGAGCTGGAACGAGAAGTCCTCGGGCATTGGATCGTTCGGCGTGATCCAATGCGCCTTGCAGTTCAATTCATAGGGCCCGAGGTTAAGCCCGTTCTTGTCTTGGCGCAGATAGTAAGAGCTATCCACATCGCGCAGCAGCGGGATCTTGCGACCGTTGCTTTCAGACCATTCCTTCAGTGCCGGGATTTCTTCCGTGAGGAAGTACTGGTGGCTCATAACCGCCATGGGGACGGTACGTCCACCATAGGGTTTGAACCATTCGCCAACGCGTTGTGCGTAGTAACCCGCAGCGTTTACGACGAATTCACAGCGAATATCGCCTTTATTGGTATGAACGATCCATTCGTCGCCGTCTCGGGTCACGCCAGTTGCCGGGCAGAAGCGCATGATCTTGGCGCCCATCTCGCGGGCACCTTTGGCCAGCGCCTGCGTCAGCTGAGCCGGGTCGATGTCGCCATCATCGGGGTCCCACATGCCACCGGCTAGGTCGTGGGTTTCCATAAACGGGTAGGCTTCTTTCATGTCGGCATTGGACATCATTTCGAGTTCCATGCCCTGGTAGCGGCCCATACCCACGGCGCGTTCGAATTCCTGCATGCGCTCCTTGGAGTGCGCGAGACGAATGGACCCGGTGACATGGTAGTTCATCGGATAGTCGACTTCCTCAGCGAGACCAGCATAGAGCCCGAGCGAGTAGCGCTGCATGTTCATAACGGCCCAAGAGGTGCTGAAGGACGGGCAGTTGCCAGCCGCATGCCAGGTCGACCCGGCTGTCAGCTCGTTCTTTTCCAGCAGAACGCAGTCAGTCCAGCCCATCTTGGCCAGATGGTAGAGGCCCGAGACGCCGACGACGCCCCCGCCAATGATCACAACGCGCGCTGTGCTAGGTAGATCAGCCATTTAGTCCTCCGTCTGCGGCAACCCGTCCGCGATTTCGTAGTAGTCGCCTTTGTCGGCGGTGAAGATGTGTTTGGTTAGTTTCAATCCCGTGGGCCCATCGATGGCACCCAGGGAAAAGCTCATGTGGTCTTCGTCATTGTGCTTCCAGAAGAGAGGCGAGCCGCATTCCTTGCAAAAGCCCCGCTTGGCGGTACCGCTGGCTGCGTACCAGGAAACCTCGCCATCGATGGCGACGTCTTCGACGTGCTCATAGCCGCTGGCCCAATAGTTCCCGGTCATCTTTCGGCATTGCGAACAGTGGCAGGCCGTCACGGAGGCGGAGCCGTCCTTGACAGTGAAATTGATCTGTCCGCAGAGACAGGAACCGCTTAGCATTGCGAGAACCTCCTGTTGCACAGACTTCCTGCGATGATCCCCCGGGGCTTCTGCATCTTAGTAGACCGGAGGTGAAATCACCCAGATCGCGGTGCAAGGCTCGCGATATGGGTTTTCCCAGCGATAGGCTTCTCCGCGCACGCGAAAGCTATCGCCAGCTTCCAGGTCAAAAAGCCGCCCTGAAATCCAAAGCTTCAGGCGTCCTTTAAGGATCACGCCCACTTCCTGTGTGGGTCTGGCTACTTCCCATGGGAGCTTTGCCCCGGGTTCAAACACGGAACGGACCACTTCAAAGTCATCTGTAAGATCAGGGGATAAAAGTTCTTCCACCAGACCTGCGGCACGCGACCCGATGGGCCGCCGAGAACCGGAGCGCACGACGTAGCCGAATTCGTTAACTTCGGTCATTTCGGTGCGGAAGAGCGAGGAAACGGACACATCCAGTGCGTCCGCCAGTTGCCGTAGATCTCCGACCGAAGGCTCTGACAGATCGCGTTCAACCTGGCTGAGCCAACCCACCGATTTTCCAAGACGCTTCGCCAACCCCTGCAGCGTATATCCCCGCGCCTTGCGCAGGGCACGCAGGTCGGCGCCGAGGGATGGAAAGGGAACGGCTTGTGTGTTCACTCGCGACTCCGTGGGAGGTTTTGCACAATCCACACGGACCGAGTGAAATTTTCAAGACTTTTTTCACTGTCGTGAAGAAAACTTCGTCACCACCGGGGCACAGGCCCTTGGAATTCGGTTCGAGAGCTATCCAAATTCGCTTTCGTGCATTGGCTCACAGAGGTGTTAAGGACGCTGGGACCGGCGCAAAAACACTGCCGAGGATGGCAGTCATCTCGTCGGCATCTTCTTGCGTAAACGCATTTGGTTGATCGCTGTCTATGTCGAAGACACCGATCAGGCTGCCGTCGGCGGCAAAGACGGGCAGGACCAGTTCGGAACGCGTAGACGTCGAACAGGCGATGTGGCCCGGAAAGGCCTCGACATCTGCCACCAGCTGTACCTTGCGCTCCCGCGCGGCCGCGCCGCAGACACCGCGACTGAACGGGATCACGAGACATCCATGGCCACCCTGATAGGGCCCGATCTTGAGCAGTTCCGGCTCAACAACGCGGTAAAAGCCCGTCCAGTCGAACCGGTCGTCGGCGTGGTGAACCTCGCAGGCGACGGTGGCCATCAGGGCGACGGCGTCCGTTTCCCCTTCGGTGAGGGCTGCAATGGTTTTGCTGAGTTCCTGATAGTCCATGGTGTCGCCCTGAGGTTTAAACCCGCTCAATCGCAATGGCTGTGCCTTCTCCGCCACCGATGCAGATCGCCGCAACGCCCCGCTTGAGGTTCCTTGCCTCGAGCGCGTGGAGCAAAGTGACCATAATGCGGGCACCAGACGCTCCGATAGGGTGGCCTAGGGCGCAGGCCCCTCCGTTCACGTTCACTAGATCGCGGGGCAAACCCATTTCGGTCATAAAGGCCATCGGCACCACGGCGAAGGCCTCGTTGATCTCCCACAAATCAACGTCGCCGACCGACCAGCCGATACCATCGAGGAGCTTTTGCGTCGCGGGAACAGGGGCGGTCGTGAACCACCCGGGCGCCTGAGCGTGGGACGCGTGCCCCACGATGCGCGCACGGGCGTTTGTGCCATGACAGCTAAGCATCAGCGCAGCGGCACCGTCAGAGATACTCGATGCATTGGCCGGTGTAACGGTGCCGTTTTCGCGAAAGGCGGGTTTCAGATGGGGGATCTTTTCCGGCCTTGCGTTGCCGGGCTGTTCGTCGACATCGACAGTGGTGTCGCCTTTGCGTCCCTTGAGCGTGACTGCAGCGATTTCTCCTGTGAATGCCCCGCTCTCCTGCGCCGCCACCGCGCGGCTCAGGGAGCCTAGGGCATATTCATCCTGCGCCTCGCGGGTGAATTGATACTTCTCCGCGCAGTCTTCGGCGAAGGTACCCATGAGGCGCCCCTTGTCATAGGCGTCTTCCAATCCGTCGAGAAACATCGAATCGACCACCGCGCCATGGCCGATCCGGGCGCCGCTGCGCATTTTGGGCAGCAGATAGGGGGCGTTGGTCATGCTCTCCATGCCGCCCGCGATGATCGTTTCGGCATGGCCAAGGCTGATCTGATCGCTGGCCATCATCGCCGCTTTCATTCCGGAACCGCACATCTTGTTAAGCGTCGTAGCTGGGACCTCCTCGCCGATGCCGCCTGCGAACGCTGCCTGGCGCGCAGGGGCTTGGCCCTGGCCTGCGGGCAGAACGCAGCCCACTAGGACTTCGTCGATCTTTTGGACATCTCCACGTGCAGCCCGGATCGCGACGCCGCCCAGATCCGCGGCTGATGCGCCAGACAGTGTTCCCTGCAACCCGCCCATGGGCGTGCGCGCCGCGCCGGTGATGAAAACGTCCTTCATTGGCATCTCCCCTTATTGGCCAAACCAATTCGTAACCATTCTTGCGTAGCGTCTGCGCAGATGGACAGGAAGGGCCTTCGATGGAACTTAGCACAACTGACAGCGGGGATACCCGCGTTGTTCAGGTAATCGACAATCGAATCGACGCTGCCGTAGCGATCCAGTTCAAGGATGCGATGCGCGCAAAGACCGATGGTGGACCGGAACGCGTTGTACTGGATCTGTCGCAGGTGAGCTTTATCGATTCCTCCGGGCTTGGTGCGGTGGTGGCTGCAAAAAAACTGCTCCATGGCAACCATGTCCTCGAACTCGCGGGTCTGACGCCGGTGGTGGCCAAGGTTTTCAAGCTCACACGGATGGATAGCGTGTTCACGATCCACCCTGACCTCGCCGCGGCTGTTCCCGCCCTTGCGTCCTGAGGCTCGCCCATGATCGAAGTCGACACCCAAGAATCCGCAATCTCCATCCATTTTCTGTCCGACACATTCGAAGTGCGGTCCTCGCTTCAAACGCTGATGAGCGACATGGAAACTCGCGACTACTTGCCCGAAGAACGCGGCACGGTTGAGCTCGTTCTGGCTGAGGTTCTCAACAACGTGGCCGAGCACGCCTATCAGGAATCGGGCGACGGCAAGATCGAGCTCGATCTGAATTACGTACCTGGCGGCATTACAGTAAAGCTCCAGGATTTTGGGAAACCCATGCCCAACGGACAAACGCCGCTTGGTATGCCGGCCGACCTCGATGTCGAGGTCGACGATCTACCCGAGGGCGGGTTTGGTTGGTTCCTGATCGGGGAACTGGCGAAGGACATGGTCTATGAACGCCGCGGCGAAACGAACCATCTGAGCTTTCGAATGAGCCTGGGAGCGGACTAAAGTGCCACCTTCACGGGCTGCGATCAGAGGGTGATGCTCAAAACGGGGCCTAACTGTGAAGCGCCGGTCAAGCTCAGCGAGACCCCTAAACATACTGTTTCCCGTTTGGCCTCCATTGTCACGTCGCTGCCGCAATTTCTCCGCTGCGTGGTCTTGGTCCCTAGGCATCTACAGCCTCGTAGCTGCTAACAAGCTTCACCTCGGCGCCGTGCGTAACAGCCCCCACCCAGTGTGCGGTGCCGAGGTTTTCCCCCTTGCAAAATGACCATGTGACCCGCGCGTGATCCGGCGCACAATGGTTCTGCGCCTGCGCCCACCCCATCGAATTGAAGCCGCCGAAATTTCCCCTAGGCTCTGCTTGCGACTAGGGAGGAAAAAATGCGCGACTTTCATCTGCCGGGGCGGTCCCCGGTTCTGGCTACTGGCGGTATGTGCGCCACCTCTCACCCCCTCGCGGCAAAAGTCGCGGTTCAGATCATGGAATCAGGTGGCAATGCGGTGGACGCGGCATTGGCGGGCGCGGTCCTACTAGGGTTCTGCGAGCCTCAGATGACTGGAATAGGCGGGGACCTGTTCGCGCTTGTCGCGCCGTCACCGGAGACAGACATCATCGCGCTAAATGGTTCCGGGCGCGCGCCCGCCGCCTTCGACGCAGATGCGCTGAGGGCCGCAGGGCATAGCGCCGTCCCCCTCTATGACGCCGCAGCAGTCACAGTCCCTGGCGCAGTAGACGCAATTTGTCGACTGTCCGCGGACCACGGCAAATTGGGGCTCAAGACGATCCTGGCCCCCGCGATTCATTACGCAGAAGCAGGCGTCCCGGTCGCGCCGCGCGTGGCGAGCGACTGGGCCGAGGCGCTCGGCAATCTTCACCCTTCGGCGTTGCCGCGTTTCTCGGACGGCGGCAAGGTCCCCGCCATCGGCACCCTGTTCCGTGCACCGCAACAGGCCGAGGTTCTGCGCCGCATCGCCGAGGACGGCCGCGCGGGTTTCTATGAAGGCGAAGTGGCCGAAGACATGGTGGCGAGCCTCCGCGCTGTTGGGGGAACCCATACGTTGGACGACTTT
>JBCDKE010000061.1:0-17293 GCA_038747015.1 Pseudomonadota bacterium | reverse complement strand
TTGTCCTGTTTGGTCTTCGGTCGTGCGCAGCACGATCTCGTACTGATCCTGCAGGTTTTGGATGAATTCATCAGAAAAATCGGCGGCGTTGCGGCGCCGCCATTCGTTTTCGAGCTCGGTGCGCAGATCTTCTAAAGGTGGCAGAGTCGCTTCTTGGATTTCTGTTACCCGCACTACGTGCACGCCAAATGATGAACGCACGGGTGCGATCCAAGCCCCGGGTTCTAGTCCGAGTAGCGCATCGCCGAAACCGTTGCCGAAAACGGCGTCAATTTGCCTGGCCGTGCTGAGCGGGACGCGGGCTGGCAAGAGTGTTGCCTGGCCGACGTCGGCACTGGGGCCGTTACTTTCAATCAGCTCGAGAGCCGATGCGACGTCCGCTTCAGCGGGGGCCTCGCCCAGATAGATGTTTTCGAACGCGACCTGCCCGGCATTTGTGAGTGTAGATTCCAGTTCGGAATAAAGCGCCTGCAGTTCTTCTTCGTCTGGTGTCGCGGTAGCAGCCAAAGAACTTAGCAAAAAGTCCATCTTTTGCGTGAGGCGGCGGCGGATGACGGCATCATCCTGCTCCATGCCCAGCTTTAGTGCCTCTTGTACGAGGATTTCCTCGCGGACCAGATTTTGGATCAATGTCTTGGTTTCGTCAGCTGTCGGTGCCCGAAGCCAAACATCTTCGTATTGAGCGGCAAGTCGTTCGACATCCGCGTCAGTGATGACCACCCGATCAGAAGCGGTGCTCTCTGCGCCTTCGGGTTGCAGATAGTTGAAGGCGACAAAAATCAGGACGCCCAAAACGAGAAAGTGAAGGAGCGGTTCACGCAGGAGTTTCGACATGCCTCTTGGCGCGGCGCGGTCTCTACTTTGCTCTGACAAGGATTTCTCGGACACGGATTTGAGCCATTCATTCACAAACAACAGAACCAGCCTGTTGCAAGTTTTTCGCTTTGCGTTGGCAAACCTTCGCGATCATTTCGCGTAGTCCTGCTCGGGGTTTGTCATTGCGTGCTGGAAGGTGTCACTCACAAGGTGGCCTTGCAACTTTTTTCTTTGAATTTCGAGCGCTCGCTAAATGCGTTAGATCGGAATTGGAAATAATTGAATTCCGCGCTTTGTGAAGTTGGGTCAATTTACACAAGCTCGATAGGCCGATATAATTCCGATACCTGCTCGTCCTGCCCTAGGATCCCGCGTTGCGTTTAGTTTTCACCTCATCTTCTGAAGCTTGCGTGGCAAACACGTGGCGGTGTCTCTAATGCAGTTACGCAGAGCCGTCCAAACTGTGGCCCTGGTGGCTGCTGGAACGGCGACGGCACATCCGCATGTGTTCATTGACGGTGGCATTGATTTCATCGTCTCGCAAAGCAACGTGCTTGAGGCAGTGAAAGTGACTTGGCGTTTCGACGAATTCGAGACCCTCTACGCGATGTCGGCTAACTCCATTGCAAAAGGCGCCAATGAGCAGCTTTCGGGTATCGAAGTGGCGCGGCTCGCTTTGTTTATGACCGCGGCGTCGAATGAGCCTGTGCAATCCGCCCATCTTACCCTTGGAAACGAAGCTCTGCCGCTTTCGGCTGCAGATGACTTTAGCGCGACTCTGGTCGATAATCGATTAGAGGTAACCTTTGTGCGCCCGCTCATGGAACCTATTTCGATTGATGGTCGCGTGGTGGAGGCCAGCTTCCATGAAGCGACGTACTTCTACGCATTCTCGCTTACGGACCCGTCCGAACTTATTGGCGATCAAGGCGATTGTAGCGCCAGTACCGTGCAATTTGAGGCCGACAAAGAAACTGAGGAACTCAAAGAAGTCCTGAGTTCACTGGGGCGGGAAGAAACTCCTGATATTGAGAACGTCGGCGCACTCTTTGCGGATAGGATAACTGTCACATGCGGATAGTCTATTTTATTGGAGGGATCGCTCTTCTAGGTATCTTAGTCGTTTTGTTTTTGCAGAATGCCGATGCAGTGATGCAGTGGGCCGTCACTGCTCAGCGGGGGATCCAGAACGAGATGGCGGGCGCCATCCGAAGTTTGCAAGCAGGGGAGGTTGGCGCGTTGCTTGCCCTGCTAACGGCAGCGGGCGCCTATGGCTTCTTTCATGCTGTAGGTCCGGGCCACGGCAAGTTCCTCATTGCTGGCGTGGGGATGGGCTCGCAGGTGTCAAGTACGCGCCTCTTGGGCCTTTCATTGGCATCCAGCCTAGCACAGTCTGTTTGGGCTATTGTCTTGGTCTACGGCGGCTTTTGGATTTTCGAGGTTTCAGCGCAGCAACTAACGTTTATTGCCGAAAAGCTCCTGTCGCCTCTGAGCTACTTTGCAATCGGGTCGATTGGCGCTGTATTGATTTGGCGGGGTAGCCGTAGCCTTTTCAGGCAAAGGGATGCAATTGCGATGGCGGGCCATACGCATGCTCATGCTCATGCTCATGACCATGACCATGACCATGGCCACGGGCGAGGCAACCATCACGGTCATGTTCACGACGAAGACTGTGGCTGTCACAGCCACGGGCCCACGCCGCAACAAGTCGCCGAAGTTACGTCCCTCCGAGAAGCTTTAGCTCTGACGGCAAGTATAGCGGTCCGGCCATGCACCGGGGCCATTTTCCTGCTGGTGATTGCCTGGCAGCTAGATATCAAGTTCGCCGGAGTACTCGCCGTGATGGTAATGGGGATGGGCACCGCCGCTCTCGTTAGTCTGGTGGCTGTTTCAAGCGTGGTCGCCCGCCAGACAACACTGATCTCGGCTCATAGCTCGGGCTTGCTGCGCTTTGCTCGACCTAGCCTTGAGATCGGGGCGGGCTTTTTCATCCTTTGGATGAGCGTCGCATTGTTCGGGCAAGCAACCCTGTGAAGTGGCATACTCAGCTGAATTAAATTCTGGGTGGAACTATACATCGAAATGTCTGCTTGTTGAGTGTGCCGCATGCCTTCACTAACGTTTGGTTTCAGCTGGTTAGCATGGGGACCTCGAAGATGCTGGGTCGCTCAGTGAATGCAATTTTCGTAGCACTCGTTGTGCTAGTTTCTTCGACAGGTCATGCACTTGCTCATACCGATCATGGGTATGGCGGCGGGTTTGTTGCGGGCTTTACGCACCCCATTCTCGGATGGGATCACGTTGCGGCGATGGTGGCGGTGGGTATCTGGGGAGCCTTCCTCGGTGCGCCGGCTATTTGGCTTCTTCCGGTGGTATTCCCACTAGTTATGGCCTTCGGCGCGGTGTTGGGTGTGATCGGCGTCCCGATTCCAGCTGTCGAAGCAGGCATCGCGCTTTCCGCAGTTGTCCTTGGCCTGATGATTGTCTTGGCGGTCAATCCACCGATTTGGGTGACTGCGGTCCTTGTTGGGGCTTTTGCGGTGTTTCACGGATATGCCCACGGGACCGAGCTTCCCTCAACGGTGAACGCCTTTGCCTATGTTATTGGTTTTGTTCTCTCGACTGGGATTTTACACATGATTGGCATCGCCTTTGGCAGTCTCGTGAAATGGCCCATGGGGCGCGCTGCGGTGCGTGGCGTCGGCGGGTTAATATCTCTTTCAGGGATCGCGTTTTTCGTTGGAATAGCCTGAGCATGCGGTTCATCCGAGTCTTGGCGTGGATGCCACCGTCGCTGGCCGCCCTGCCAGCCCACGCTCACAGTCCGGTCCCAGGGATCGAAGGTTTTTACATTGGCCTACTCCACCCGTTCTCGAGCCCGGCGCCGGCGCTCTTGATCGTCGGATTGGGCCTTCTCGCTGGTAGTCTACGCGTGGAGAAGGCCCGATGGCCGCTCGGTTTGTTTTTCGCAGCCAGCCTGATGGCTCTCTTTATCGGCCCACTCATTGCCGAACTCGATCCACTCATGTTCGCCGCAGCCTTGGCGGCCTGTGTGCTGGCAGCCTTGGGCGGCGAAAGAGTTGCTTTTCCAACAATCATCATCGCGGCGGTTGGCGGCTACATGATCGGAGAGGCTTCAATCCCCGATGCCGGCCCGCAAGCGGATCGGATCATTACGATGTTGGGTTCATTCGTCGGTGCAAATGTTGGCCTTCTTTACCTCTTTGGCACAATAATTTTCATCAAGGACCGCTGCCGATGGCCCTGGGTAAATGTTTCCTTCCGCGTCATCGCGGCATGGCTCGCCGCCGCCGCGATGTTGATGCTTGCGCTCTGGTTTGCGGGGCCTTGACCCGACGGAGGTCGTGCAGCTGCGTTGAAAAGCGCCAAGTGTAATGCCACCTTTGTGCAGGCAATATTACAGTTGGGACAGAGATCATGCGCATCGTTGGAATCATGTGTTCGAAGCTTCTCGTGCTGGTGACGGTCTGGTTCGCTGCAAGCCACGCGTCGATCGCGCAGACTGGCAAAGTTCAGATAGAAAACACTGACGCGCGAATGACCGCGATTGGGCTGCTTCTTCCTGCCACGTTTGAAGGGAGCCTCCCTTGCGCAGATTGCGAAGGCATTGATCACAAGCTGGCCCTTTGGCCGAACGGAGGCTTTCACCTGAGTCGCGTATGGCGTGGCGGTGAGGGTGAACTTCGAGACGATGCTGTTGGCGGATGGATTGCTGACCCTTCACGTCAGGCTGTCGTACTGCAACTTGGAGAAGGCGAGGTTTTAAGTTTCGAGGTCAAAGGCGCCGATACTGTCCGTCTGCTTGACCGCGAGGGAAACCCGATTCAATCCGAGCTCAACTACGATCTGATAGGGGACGCAAAGGTTCGCGGTGTGGAACTGGAAAACCTGTTCCTGAGCGGGATGGTGACACAAAGTGATCAGCGCCCGGTCTTTGCGGAGTGCTTTTCCGGGCAGGCCTTTGCCATGGCACAGGGAGGCGATTTCACGGCGGTAAAGTCCGCATACTCGGATCAAGACCTACCGCTGATGGTACAGGTCGAAGGGTCCATTTCGGCAACCCCAGACGGCGATAATGGTTTGGGGCATAGCCTGACAGTAAGCCGGTTCGTCCAGAGCATTCCAAGTATGACGTGTGTCAGCAACCGTACTATGCCCAGCCTGTTCAATACATATTGGACGATCGACAGTCTCCAAGGGGTGCCGTTGGAGGCCGGCGAGACCCGCCAAGAACCCTATCTTCTTTTCCAAGATGGCGATCAGCCAACTTATTTTGCGACGGTCGGCTGCAACTTGATGCGGGGGCAACTCACGCGATCCGGTGATGCCATTTCATTCGGTGCAGGGATCGCAACGCTCATGGCGTGTCCGCCTCCCTTGAACGAGCTAGAACGCAGTTTCGCTGAGGTTCTGGGCCAAACCAAAGAGATGGCCACCAGCGGAGAGACGTTGGTGCTCTTTTCTGAGGACGGCACCGTGATAGCGACGCTGAGGGCTGCGTACTACTGACTGCCACGTCGTTTTCCGTGGAGGCGGGTCTCCCCGTGCTATTTCCGCCGACCGACACGTTGTTCCCACTACTAGGACAAATCGGTCGGAATGCTGAGGTTTGTTCACGCTAAGCCCGCATCAAGTGTGTTCGACAAGTGTGAGTTTGCAACGAAAACCTGAAAGCGGGTACCGTCACTCTCTGTTGCGACCCACTCGTTGATTCGTGGGGCGCGTGTGTTGTTAGCGAGTATCCGGAGGGCGTGTTTTTGCCTGTCTCAACCACCACAACTGAAACTATGGGTACCTTTGATGGGCTGGATGCAACGCTTCAGCTGACGGTGCCCGATAAAGCCGACGAAGACTTTTCTGTTGATATCCAGTTATCACAGGCAGGGGTTGAGCCTGACATTAATGTGGTGTTTGCGATCGACCGGTCAGGATCGACATCAAATTCCACTGGCCTCGACCTCGACGGCGATGGTGACATCGAAGATTTTCTCGAAGCGCAGATTTATGCAGTCGAACAGTCACTGCTAAAGCTGGTTGATGCCGGCAATGACCCGGCGGATATTTCCGTGACGATCGTTGACTATGCAGGGTCCGCCAACAGCTTCACCGCTACCTTGGACAACACTGATGCCTTACAGGCTTACATTGCCGGGCTCAGCTCCGGTGGCGTGACCAACTACCAAGGTGCTCTCGCAGAAATTGAAAGCGCGCTTGATGCGACGCCCGGGGCGGCGGACGATACCAATATCGTCTACTTTTACTCCGACGGCTTTCCGTTCCCCCCGAACCAAGATTTTTCGGATGAGTTAGAGAGCCTCGAGGACAGCTACGCGCCAACGATTTTTGGCGTAGGTGTCGGCAACAACGCTGACGAAGATGCACTGGCCGAAATCGACTCTACCGGTGAGGCCCGCATCGTAACTTCGGAAGAAGAGCTTTTGGAGTTGGTGGAAACTCCTCCACCGCTGCCGAACGTCGAGAATTTCCAAATTTTCGTGGATGGCGTCTTGGTAGACACGATCCTACCCACCGATGAAGAGGTCGTGACGAGCGCGACAGGGCTCAGCATCTCGGGTCTCAATGTCACCGATTACGTGGTCTTGGAGAACAGCGAGCAGACTGTCGACGTCCAAGTGGTTGTCAATTTCACCAACGGCGAAAGTCTGGGTACTGTCGGAGATGTAGAGATCATAGACAGCACCGTCGAAGGTACGGTCGGCTCGGATTTGATCGATATAAATTACGACCAGGATCCCGAGGGGGATATGGTCGACAACGAGGACAATGTCACAGCAACGGACGCCTCGGAGCTGAACGACGATACAATTTTTGGTTTTGAAGGCGATGATACAATCAACGCCGGCGTGGGCGACGACCAGATAACTGGTGGCGTCGGTAACGATACTTTTGTCGAGATTGCCGGCGAAGGCTCAGATACAGTTACTGATTTTGGCGCGGATGATACCGGATCTATCGATGATGGCGATCAGACCAACAATGACTTTGTCGATCTCAGCGGCTTTTATGATGACGCGGCACTAGAAGCCTACAATGATGCCGATGACGATCCCACAAACGATCTAAGCTTTGCCATAGGTTTGCTTCGCGCGGATGCGGAGGATGGCAAGCTAGATGGCATAATTGGCGGTAGTGACTTCACGGCCGCTATTGGTGACATCGACCTCACGTTGCTCGATGGAAATGGCGTCGCTGTTAGCGGCGAAAGCCTCACATTCGACAATACGAATGTTGCCTGTTTCGTGCGCGGCACCCAGATCGCAACACGCCGCGGGTCGGTGGGAATCGAAGAGCTCTCGGTTGGTGACGAAGTCGTCACCATGGACAATGGATTTCAAAAAATCCGCTGGATTGGGTCAACGACCGTGCCGGCAGAAGGGGCTCTTGCGCCGATCATGTTCTGCAAAGGCGCAATGGGAAACGAGCGCGACCTGCAGGTCTCGCCGCAGCACCGCATGCTTGTGCGCGGGTGGCATGTGGAACTGATGTTTGGCCGTGGCGAAGCGCTCGTGCCCGCCAAAGCACTGATAAACGACAAAACCGTTTTCTCGGTTGAGGGTGGAAATGTGCAGTACTTCCACATGATGTTCGATCGGCACGAGATTGTTTACGCCGAAGGCTGTCCTTCTGAGAGCTTCAACCCGGGTCAGGAAGGATTGGGTAGCTTCTCCGAGGATGCCCGAGAGGAAATTCTGTCGCTTTTTCCTGAGCTGCGCAAAGACTCGGATGCCTATGGGCAAAAAAGGCGCCCATCGCTCAAAGTGCAGGAGTCCCGCGTTTTGGCTGACAGTGTTGGGAATTAACGATTGCAGAGAGCCGGCCTGAATAATCGACGTTGCTGCAAATTTCCCATCTGGGAGAATCACCTGAGTGCGTTTTTTGCTTTGTTGGATAGTTGTCTGAGCGCTCCGAATTGCCGGCGATTTTTGCAAAAAATCACGGCAAATACATTAGCAGAATCCGTGGGTGGACTAATATTTGGGCCAAGTACGTATCCAAACATTGACCTAGAACCCGGCTCGGGTCACCAAGGGACGGTGTTTGGGAAGGCATTTGTTAAAGGGGTTAGGCCGTAGGCCAATTTAATGATGACGGATGAGGTTATCGTCCAAGGTGTGGTGAAGTGGTTCGATCTTGCTAAGGGTTTCGGATTCGTAGTCGCCGAGGGCGTCACACAAGATATTCTGCTGCATGTTAATGTCGTACGCGATTTTGGTCGCAATGCTGTTGCGGCAGGCGACGTCGTGTCCTTGGCCTATTCTGAAACGGATAAGGGCCTTCAGGCGACCCAGCTCACAGATGTGCAACTAGCCGCCCAGAGTGAAGAGGGTGCCACTGAGATTGTTCCCAGCGCTACCGACGATCTCAAGCCAGGGCGACTAAAGTGGTTCGACAAATCCAAAGGCTATGGCTTCGTTAACATCTTTGGGGAAAACGAAGACGTTTTCGTTCACATCGACATTCTTCGCAATGGCGGCATGTTAGAAGCCCAAGTGGGCGAAGCCATGTGTGTAGTTCTGTCTCATGGCGCAAAGGGTGCTGCTGCCACTGCGGTATACACTTGGGATATAGGTACTGCCTGGCTGGCCGCGCGCGAACTTCCATAGCAGTTAGAAGTCGACCTCGACCCCCGGAAGACGCAAGGCTTTGATCAATTCACGCAGTTCTTGGCGCGCCGCAACGTTTGAAATGTTCAGACGTGCTACGCCCACATCCTTGAGGTCGAGCAAAGTTAGCCCCCTCGGGAAAAGCTCTCGAAAGATCACCCGTTCAGAGAAGCCAGAGGCAACGCGGAACCCGATGCGGCGCGACAGTTTGTCGATCGCGGCACCCATCTTGACCTTGTTCTGCATCTGCTGCGCACCCAATCGATTGCGCACTACGATCCAGTCAATGGGCTCGAGCCCTGCCTGGGCGCGCAATTGCCGGGCATGCCACACCATTTCGGAATAAACCGACGGCCCCAGAATATTCTGCCCGTCGCTGTCGATCTTCGCCAACAGATCAAAATCAATGAAGCTATCATTGAGAGGTGTGATCAGGGTGTCTGCTAAGGAATGCGCGACTTGGCTGAGTCGGGTGTGTGATCCGGGGCAATCAATTAGGATAAAATCGCTCTCGGGTTCCAACCTAGCGACAGCAGCCGAGAGACGATGGTCAAAGATGTTCTCGCCTTCAGCGAGTTCAGATTGATTGATCTCCGGTAGGTCGCTGTAGTTTGGAATCGGCAGATCCAGACCCTCGCGCTGGAAATAAGCGCGGCGATTTTCGACGTACCGCCCGAGAGTACGCTGGCGCAGATCCAAGTCCAGGGCGCCCACGCGGTGACCCATCCTTACAAGGGCAGTGGCCACGTGCATGGAGGTGGTCGACTTTCCAGAGCCGCCCTTTTCGTTGCCGACAACGATGATATGGGCCACTGCCGCGATCCTTTCCTGCGCCTTCTCTTTTGGCACCATATGTTGTGGGCCAGCTTTTGAGAAGGGGCAGGGAGGGTCGGAGGCAGTTCTTTTTCGGTGTTGCAGCGTATGGGCGCGACGCCTGCGTTGGGGTCATGCGGGGAAGGGCGGTAGCGACAGGATTGTAACGTCAGCAGAGGCCTCGCGCTGGGCATGAACCTCGGCGAATTCGTCGTCTTCGAGCCACGCTGTAACCGCCTCGGCGGTCGGAAACTCCAGTACCACGCCCTGCATCGGCGACACGCTGGATTGCAGGACTTTGCTTCCCGGTCCGCCCGCTAGGGGGCGTCCGCCGTGTTTGGCCACGGCAGGCCCGGCCTTTGATTTGTAAACGTCCAGACCTTCGGCGTCGGTGACGTGTAGCGTAACGAGTGCGTAATGTGCCATGGGGCTCTCCTTATAGTTTCAAAGAACATGCACCCTTCTTGATCTGTGCAAAATTAGCCATCTGCGATATGCTCATGTGCATGAATAGTGGTCTAATACCGGATTGGGACACCTTGAGGCTCGTGTTGGAGATCCACCGCAAGGGGGGACTTTCGGGGGCCGCACGGGCGTTGGGTGTAACTCACGCCACGATCTCTCGCAGGCTAGCCAAGGCCGAAGACGAGGCCGGGTTGCTCTTTTTTGAACGCCTTCCCGCTGGGCTTCGTCTGACGCAGGCCGGGCAGGTTATTCTGGATCACGCCGAGACTGTGGAAACACAGACCCACAGTCTGGACCGCGCCCTTATGGCCCAGCAGCCGGGTCTGTCGGGCGTGATCCGTGTCACGATCCCACCGCTCGTCTTGTCGGAGGAGTTGGCGAGAGCTTTCGCTGAGTTTTCAACTACTCACCCGGACATCGATCTGCACTTCGTCGGCGACAACCAGCTCCTAAACCTGCATCAGCGCGAGGCGGATGTAGCGCTGCGCATCTCAGCGCGTCCACCCGAGACGCTTTGGGGCCGAAAGGTCACGGATCAGGTCGCGGGGTACTATGCCAGCGCTGACTGGCTGCGGCGGCACCCGCTGGGGCACGGGGATCTGGGCAGCGATATTCCGGTTATCGGATTCACGGCCTGGCCAACACCATTGCCCAAGCTTTTGCAGGATAAATGCCCCAACGCGCGCGTCGCGCTGTTGTCTGACGATATGATCGTGGCCCTGCGTTTCTTGCGCGAGGGGTTGGGTATCACCCGCGTGCCTCGGGCGATTGCCGAGGCGACCCCCGGGCTGGAGCGAATTACGGCACTGCCGTGGGAACCTTATCCGCCAGTCTGGCTGCTCACACATCCAGAGCTGCGCGCGGTGCCGCGGATCGAGGCGCTGATGGCGCATCTGGGTGCGGCGATGACCCGGTTGCGCGGGGCCTACACAGCCCCCTAAACGCAAAACGCCGCCCGGTTGGGCGGCGTAAAGCGGTAACGTAGGGATGTGCTTAGAAGCCCAGGCCTTCGTATTTCTTTTTGAACTTCGACACGCGGCCGCCGGTGTCCATGAGCTTGGTGTTACCACCAGTCCAGGCCGGGTGTGCGGAGGGGTCGATGTCGAGCGACAGCTGGTCGCCTTCTTTGCCCCAGGTCGAGCGCATCTTGACTATGTCGCCGTTCGTCATCTTCACGTCGATGAAGTGGTAGTCGGGATGGGTATCTTTTTTCATCAGACTTACCCTTTCTTCGGCTTGTAGTTGGTGTCTTCTGCGATACGCGCGGACTTACCACGGCGCGAGCGCAGGTAGTAGAGCTTGGCGCGGCGAACGCGGCCACGGCGGACAACGGTGATGCTATCGATATTGGTGGAGTGCAGCGGGAATACACGCTCCACACCTTCGCCAAAGCTGATCTTGCGGACGGTGAACGATCCGGCGATGCCTTCGCCGTTCTTGCGCGCGATGCAGACGCCTTCGTAGTTCTGCACACGGGTGCGGGTGCCTTCGGTCACCTTGTAACCGACACGCACGGTATCACCGGCTTTGAAGTCTGGAATTTCCTTGCCGAGGGCGGTGACTTGTTCCGCCTCGAGCTGTGCGATGAGGTCCATCGACTTTCCTTTCATGTGACGACGCGGTTTGCCCGCGGATGATTTTTTGTTTGCTGCGAGACACGTTCCCGCAAACGATCCAAGCGGCGAGTCACCCCACCGCTTGCAATGGGGATCCTCTAATGGGGTCTCGCGGATATGGCAAGTTTTGGTTTGCCTCCGGCGGGAGTTATTTTGGCAGGTTGGAACGGCGGGTAGGCACGCATTTCCGATCGTCCATTCAGGCTGACGGTGGAGCGGGCATGGCTGCAAGGGATGACGCTATTGCGCGTCTTTGTCTTGTTTGCGCCAAAGGTCCGGCCGGCGCGTTTTGGTCAGTTCTTCTGATTGCGCACGGCGCCATTTAGCGATTTCGCCGTGATGGCCGCTGCTCAGGATCTCGGGAATTTCGCGGCCCATCCACTCCGCAGGGCGCGTATATTGCGGGTGCTCCAGGAGGCCGTTGGAATGGCTCTCTTCTTCGGTCGAGGCCTCGTTGCCGAGTACGCCCGGCAACAGACGCACCGTGGCGTCCAGCAGGACCTGGGCCGCCAGTTCGCCGCCCGTCAGGACATAATCTCCGATGGAGACCTCCTGCATGCCGTAATGTTCGATGGCGCGTTCATCGACGCCCTCGAAGCGACCGCAAAGGATCGTGCAGCCGGGGCCGGCAGCCAGCGCCCGCGCCATGCCTTGGGTGAACGGCCGGCCACGCGGAGACATGTAGAGGATCGGGCCCTGCTGATGCGTGGCCTCAACGGCGCGGCCCACGATATCGGCGCGCAGCACCATGCCCGCACCGCCCCCAGCGGGCGTGTCGTCGACATTGCGATGCCTGCCTTCGCCAAAGAGACGCAGGTCCGTGGTCTGGAGCTGCCATTTCCCCTCTTTCAGCGCCTTGCCCGTCAGAGAGGCGCCGAGGACACCCGGAAAGGTCTCCGGGAACAGGGTAATGACCCGCGCGCTCCATGCGTTGGCGAGGTCTTCGGTTTCCATCAGCGAGCGCGGCTTTAGCGTCGCACGAATGGATTTACGACCGTGAGACTTCGACGGGGTCGCCATCAGAAAACGCCGTCGGGCGGATCCGCAACGATGCGTCCGGCGGCCAGATCGACTGTCGGCACGGCCTCCAGTGTGAACGGCAAGAGAGCGGTTTCCGAGGTCCCCGGCACCTTGATCTCGAGGATGTCAGAGGCGCCGTGGTTCACCACGGATTTGACCTTGCCCAGCTCGGCGCCCCCGGGATTGACGACGGTGAGCCCGATCAGGTCGGAGTAGTAATATTCGTCATCAGGCAGCGACGGCAGCTGATCGCGCGCCGCATAGAGCCGCGTGCCTTTGAGCGCGTCCGCGTCTTCCTTGGAACGCACGCCGCTCAGGCGGCCGATGAGCTCGGCCTTGCCCGCGCGGTCGATCTGCACGGCAAAGCTGCGTTCGCCCGTCTCGTCCGTGAGATCGCCGTAGTCGCCCAGGGCAAACGGGTCGGCGCAAAAGCTCTTGAGGCGCACTTCGCCATGGACGCCAAACGCGCCCGCAACGGCACCCACGCAGATGCGGTTCTCGGTCACGACAGCACCTCGGACATTATTTCGCGCCCAACGCATTGCAGGTAGCCCGCCCATTCAGCCTCTTCGCCGCAGGTGGTGCCAGCGTCAGCGCGCTCGAATTGGACCCCCGCCGCAAAGGCGAGGGCCAGTAGGATGAGGTTTCGGAAAAGCCGAAACACCCTTTACTCCTCAGCAGCGGCTTCCTCGGCGGGGGCCTCTTCTTCTGCTGGTGCGGCGGCTGCTTCGGCAGCTGCTGCGGCCTTGGCGGCTTTCTCTTCAGCGCGTTCTTGTGCTTTCTTGCCCGGCGTACCCTTGTTGGGGTTCGAGCGCTCTTTCTTCTCGGCCACCCCAGCAGCTTCGAGCATGCGGGAGATGCGGTCGGTGGGCTGGGCGCCCTGGTCCAGCCAGTACTGCACGCGCTCCATGTTCATTTTCACGCGCTCTTCGCTGTCCTTGGGCAAGAGCGGGTTGTAGGTGCCGAGCTTCTCGATGAAGCGGCCGTCGCGGGGCATACGGCTGTCAGCCGCAACGATGCGGTAGAACGGGCGCTTTTTGGTGCCGCCGCGGGCGAGACGAATTTTCATTGCCATGGTTCGAGTTCCTTCAGGAGATTTCTTGATACGTTTTGTGGTGCTGAATGACTTCAGCGATGATGAAGTTCAGAAACTTCTTGGCGAATTCGGGATCGAGGTCCGCGCGTTTCGCCAAATCTTCGAGCCGCGCGATCTGCGCTTCTTCGCGCGAGGGATCGGACGGGGGAAGGTCGTATTGGGCTTTGAGTTCGCCCACGGATTGGGTGTGCTTGAAGCGCTCGCCCAGCGTGTAGACGAGGATCGCATCCAGGCGATCGATGCTTTCGCGATGGTCCTTGAGCACCTCGGCCGCGCGTTTTGCTTGGTCACTCATGAAAGCACCTTCGGGTTGGGATGACGGTAGACGAGATCGGTGGGATCAGGCCCCTTGGCGTCGTTGTCGAGGCTTGCGCCGAGCTTTGTCGCGACGGCGATGGAGGCGCCATTATCCGGATCGATATAGCTAACGAGCGTGTCGAAAGAGAGGCCTTCAAACGCGTAATCGCGCGCTTTGGCAGCTGCTTCTGCGGCATAGCCTTTGCCTCGGTGGGCGGCGTAGGTCAGCCAGCCGAGCTCCTTCTCCGGGAAAGAGGGCAGATCGTTTATCGCCACTTGGCCGATGGTTGCACCGCTTGCCGTGTGATCCACCGCCCATGCGCCGCATCCCAAGAGGTCCCAGCCGGCAAAGTCCGAGCAGAAGGCGCCCCAGGCCTCATCCCGCGCGAGTGGACCGCCCATGAATTTGGCTTCGGGGCTCGCCCACAGCTCTGCATAGGCATCGAAATCATCGCGCCGATGAGCCCGCAGGGTTAGTCGCTCAGTAGTGAGGGTCGGAGGTGTCATGCGGCCTCCGGATGGCGATATACGAGGCAAGGGTTCGTGGTCGGCTTTGCTAGGCCATCATCCAGCACCGCACCCAGCCGTTCGGCGACTGCGATGGAACCCGCGTTTTCAGGCATGATGTAGCTTACAATCCGCGCCCAGCCGAGTTCGCTTCGGCACCAGTCGCGGGCGGCTGCGGCGGCTTCGGTCGCAAAACCCTGGCCGAGATCTTCTTCGCGCCAGATTTGCCAGCCGATCTCTGTGTCTGGCCAGCCTTCTGGATACCAAGGGCCGATCAGACCAATCGGGCGATCCTCGTCCTTTCGAACCACTGTGAAGAGTCCGTAACCGCGGATCAGCCAGTGGCCAAAGAACATGGACGCCTTGCGCCAACCTTCGCCAGGGGCACATGGGCCACCCACGAACTGGCTGCGCTCGGTCTCGTAAAAGGCCTGCACATGGGCCGCGTCGCCCGCCTCCGGCTTTCGGAGTATGAGCCGATCTGTGTGGATCACTTCTTTTTACCGAACCCGCTGAGGCCGGGGGGCAGGGGCTGGCCGCCGAGGCCCGGAAGGCCGCCCGCACCGGAACCGCGTGGCATGGCGCCCATTTTGCCCATCTGCGCTTGCGCCTGAGCAATTTCAGCCTCGGATGGCATGCCGGGGCCGCCTTTGCCGCCAAACATGCCGCCGAGCTGCTTCATGAGGCCCTTGCCGCCCTTGCGGCCGAGCTTCTTCATCATGTCCGACATCTGACGGTGTTGTTTCAGCAGGCGGTTGAGTTCTGGAACTTCAAGGCCCGCGCCTGCAGCGATCCGCTTTTTGCGCGACGCCTGCAAAAGCTGCGGGTTGGCGCGCTCTTTCTTGGTCATCGACTGGATCAACGCGATCTGTCGTTTGAGCATCTTGTCGTCGATGCCAGCCTCAGCCATCTGGCCCTTCATCTTACCGACGCCGGGCATCATGGACATCATGCCCTCCATGCCGCCCATCTTCATCATCTGTTCGAGCTGCATCCGAAGGTCGTTCATGTTGAACTGGCCTTTCTGGAAGCGCTTCATCATGCGCTCAGCCTGTTCCTGTTCGACGACTTCCTGCGCCTTTTCCACGAGCGAGACGATGTCGCCCATACCGAGGATACGGCCGGCGATGCGATCAGGCTCGAAGGTTTCGAGCGCGTCCATCTTTTCGCCGAGGCCGACAAACTTGATGGGCTTGCCGGTGACGGCACGCATGGAAAGTGCTGCACCGCCGCGACCGTCGCCGTCCATCCGGGTGAGCACAACGCCGGTGATGCCGATGCGATCGTCGAAGTTCTGCGCCGTGTTCACCGCGTCCTGACCGGTCAGGCCGTCAACGACGAGGATCGTCTCGCGCGGGGTGGCCACGTCGCGAACCTGTTCAACCTGGGTCATCAGCTCTTCGTCGATGGAGAGCCGCCCTGCGGTGTCGAGCATGTAGACGTCATAGCCGCCCATGGCTGCCTGTTGTTTCGCGCGCTTGGCAATGGCGACGGGGTCTTGGCCCTTGACGATTGGCAGCGTGTCGACGCCGATCTGATTGCCGAGGATCGCGAGTTGTTCCATGGCCGCCGGACGGTTGACGTCGAGCGATGCCATGAGGACGCGCTTGCCCTCACGCTCTTTCAGGCGCTTGGCGAGTTTTGCGGTCGTGGTCGTCTTACCGCCACCCTGCAAACCCACCATCAGGAGAGGCGCAGGCGGGTTGTCGATCTTGAGCGAGCCTGGCTCACCTTCGCCGCGCAGGACGTGGACCAGTTCGTCATGGACGATCTTGACCACCTGCTGGCCCGGCGTGACCGATTTCGTCACGGCCTGGCCGGTGGCCTTTTCCTGCACCGCTTTGACAAAGTCGCGGGCCACTGGCAGCGACACGTCAGCCTCTAGCAAGGCCACACGAACCTCACGGAGCGCGGTTTTGACGTCATCCTCGCTCAGCGCGCCTTGCTTGGTCAGGCGATCGAAGACGCCTGATAGGCGATCTGAAAGTGTCTCAAACATCGAGTTTAGGCCTTCCGTTTGATAAGCTTGAGGAGAACATTATCCGAGCCACTACGCTTTTGGGCAAAGCCGAAGTTTGTGAGAGGTCCCATGACCTCGGTCCTCAGACCGTGATCTGAGGCAAGTTTTGTGTACGCTTCGACTGAACCCGCGGTTACGGCGAAATCTCTCCATGAGCCTTGTTCTGCAATTGGGCCACCTGCGGCCCGTCCTTTCACACGGATTGTGACATAAGCACTTCCGCTGTCTTTCAAATAGCTCGAGATGGCGGCCATCGCTTGTCCCGAGAGTTCCTGGGTCAAATGAATCATCACCTGAAAACACCAAACAACATCGAACTTTGTTCCGGCGGAAAGCTGATCAGTTCCGAATGTTGAACTGTGAATTAGAGTCGGTTCTTTGGTTGAAGCTAAATCGAATTCCGTGACGAGCTCTTTTGCAGCGCTCATGCATCCTTCGTCTATGTCAACGCCTGTGTATCGGCCATTATCGAGATACGCGATTAGAGGCAGACCCAAACGCAGTGTGCCACATCCCAGATCCAGAAAGTCACAATTCTTCGGTAGTGCCTCGGCCTCCAGTATCGAAAGCTGGGTATCCCGCGTCTGTTTCCACCAGCCCGCAGGACCTACCAGTGCCTCGAGCTGGGCCTCGCGCGCAGGATCCTTAATTTCGTAGCCTTCCACAGGAATTCTAACCATGCGTCGCTCCAATGCCGAGAAACCCCCGTGGGCGCGACGCGCTGACGGAGGGCGATCCTGGCTTATGCCTAAGGACCGGAAAGCCTGAACCTTCCGGGATTGCCGGCCATATGGCTGCTGCAAAGTCGTGAGTCAAGCCTGAGGCCGCGCAACGCAACGGTGTAGGGGGAATACGCCGCCCCCGACACAAAAAAGGGCCGGTGTTTCCACCGGCCCTTTCTACTCGGTTGTGCGGCTAGGCTTAGCGGCGCACTTCGATGCGGTTCTCGTCAACAACAACGCCGTCAACGATCAGCTTGGCAACGAGGTCCTGC
>JBCDKE010000060.1:0-18192 GCA_038747015.1 Pseudomonadota bacterium | reverse complement strand
TGTTGCCCCGGCGGCGGTCCATCTTGAGGATCTGGAACGGCTGCTTGAGACCCATGAGAGGGCCAGCGTCGCGCACAGGGCGCACGTCAACTTGCGAACCGGGCAGGAAGGCCACGGCACCGCCGAGGTCGACCGTAAAGCCACCTTTGACGCGGCCAAAGATGGCGCCTTCGACGCGCTCTTCTGCGGCGTAGGCCTTTTCCAGACGATCCCAGGCTTCTTCGCGGCGTGCCATCTCGCGGGAGATAACTGCCTCACCACGGGCGTTCTCGGCTGCGCGCAGGTAGACTTCTACCTCGTCGCCAACGTCGACCTTGGGTGCTTCACCTGGTTCTGCGAATTCTTTGAGTTCGACGCGGCCTTCCATCTTGTAGCCGACGTCGATGATGGCTTGGCCCGCTTCGATCGCGATGACCTTGCCTTTGACGACAGAGCCCTCAGTGGGCGTGTCGATTTCGAGGCTTTCGTTCAGGAGGGCCTCGAACTCCTCCATGGTTGCGTTTGCCATATGGCGTTTCAATCCTATTCGTTTCGATTTGACTGGCCGTGCGGTTGGGTCCGCCGGTCTTTGGGTTGGTCTCTGACGGGCTGGCTGCGAACTAAAACTTCAAAATAAGAAAGGGTCGGAAGCCCCGACCCTGCTCTAGGTTTTTAGTCCGCGGGCTTACCGCCGCTTTTGACAGGCGCGCAATTAACGCGGGTATTGCCGGATTTCAAGAAGAAACGCGCATATCCATCCCCATTCGGCGGAAACCGCCCAATGATTGACCGAATCCCCGCGCCGGTATCTATTCGACCCATTGTTAATGAAAGCCAGGCTTCAATCACTGGCTGCGTATTCGACCCAATGGAGAGGACAACCCATGAATGTCAGACCGGACCCCACCTTTTATCCATCGCCCAAGAACGCGATGGAAGCCCCGGCCGAAACGCTTGCCTTCACGCTGATGCTGAGCCCCGATTTCAGCCAGCCCGATGGCCTCGCAGTCGTGAATGTCGATCCCAGCTCCGATGACTACGGCAAGATCGTCCACACCGTGATGATGCCCAACAAGGGCGACGAATTTCACCACTTTGGTTGGAACGCCTGCTCTTCGGCGCTTTCCCCTCTCACGGGCCACGCGTTCCTTGAACGCCGCTACCTGATCATTCCCGGCATCCGCTCCAGCCGGATCTACGTCATCGACGTCAAGGATCCGCTCGACGCCAAGATCCACAAGATCATCGAACCCGAAGAAGTGTTCGAGAAAACCGGCTACTCGCGCCCGCACACGATCCATTGCGGTCCCGAAGGCATCTATGTCTCGACGCTGGGCGGCGGCGGCGAGGACGGCACCGACGGCCCTCCCGGTATCTTCATCCTCGACTGCCAGACCTTCGACATCATCGGCCGCTACGAGATCGAGCGCGGCGTGCAGGACAAACACTATGATTTCTGGTGGAACCTGCCGCGCGACTACATGGTCTCCTCCGAATGGGGCCTGCCGCCACAGTTCGAGAACGGCATCGTCGCAGAGGACCTCCTGTCGAACAAATACGGCCACTCGATCCACTTCTGGGACCTGCGCGGCCGCAAGGTGACGCAGACCATCGATCTGGGTGAAAACTACCAGATGGCGCTGGAAATCCGCCCCGCCCACGACCCGATCAAAAAGCACGGCTTTGTGGGTGTCGTGGTCGACACCACCAACCTCGAAGGCGCAATCTTCACCTGGTGGCAAAAGGATGACGGCACATTCGAGGCCAAGAAAACCATCACCATCCCGCCTCAGCCAGCCGATGCAGACGACCTGCCCGACCTGCTCAAAGGCTTCGGCGCGGTGCCTGCCCTGGTGACCGACATCGACCTCTCGCTCGACGACAAATATCTCTATGTCGCGTGCTGGGGTCAGGGCGAAATGCATCAGTACGACGTCTCCGACCCGATGAACCCGGTCCTCGCCGGCAAGGTCGAGATCGGCGGCATCGTCAAAAAGACCAAGCACCCCAACGGCAACGAATTCGGCTACGGCCCCCAGATGGTCGAGATCAGCCGCGACGGCAAACGCGTCTACTGGACCAACTCGCTCTATTCCACGTGGGACGATCAGTTCTATCCCGGCGAACGCGGGGCGGCCATGGTCATGGCCAAGGTCGGCGACGATGGTTCCTTCGAACTCGACCCAGATTTCTGGGTGGAATTCCCCAAAGGCTACCGGTCCCACCAGATCCGGCTCGAGGGCGGCGACTGTTCCACAGACAGCTTCTGCTACCCGTCCGTATGACCTAAGCAGGACAGATGGACATGCTGAACACGACGGCGGGCCTCTGGCTCGCCGTTCTTGCCTCCGGCCTCTATCACGGCATCAATCCCGGCATGGGATGGCCGCTGGCGGTGTCGTCCGCGCTCTTTGACGGGCGCGTTCAGGCGCTCTGGCGGGCGCTGGCGGCACTTGGCCTGGGCCACCTCATCGCCATGGTGGGGATCCTGCTTCCCTTTGCGGTGATGTTCGTGCTGGTGGACTACCAGCGCGAGATCCAGCTAGGCGCGGCCTGCGTCGTCATCGCCATGGGCGTGTTCCTCCTGATCTATCGCCGCCACCCGCGATTTCTGAGCCGCGTGAAGCCCTCGCAACTGGCGCTCTGGTCTTTTCTGGTGGCCATGGCCCATGGCGCGGGGCTCATGCTGGTGCCGATCTATCTGGGCCTCTGCGGACTCGATGAACTCGACACCGGCCACCGCGCGGCGGCGTCACTCATGGGCGCAAATGTCGGCACAGCGTTTCTGGTGGGCCTCGCCCATACGGCCGCCATGGTGGTCTCCGGCGGGGCCGTTGCCTGGGCGGTGCACAAATATCTGGGGCTGAACGCGCTCAGAAAGACATGGTTCAACCTCGATGTGTTCTGGGCGCTCAGCCTGATCGCCGTGGGCGTGATCTCGATCCTCACCGTGAACCTGCACAGCGTCTAGCGAGCCAGTCTCAGCAGTAATTCTCCGGCCCGTTCCACTGCGCGTCCGAATAGCGGTCCCCATGGGCCCAGCCCGCAGGCATCAGCCGCGCGACCTCGGCCATCGCCTCGGCAGGAACAGCCTCCGCCGCCAGATACTCGCCAAACCGCGCTGCCGACCGCGTCCCCGGGATCGCCACGATATGCTCGCCCTGATCATAGACCCAGCGCAGCGCCAGCGCCGCTGTTGAGACCCCCAGCGACCGCGCCAGCGCCCGCATAGGCTCGGTAGCGGCAATGTTCGCGCTCAGGTTCGGCTCCATGAAACGCGGATTCGCGGCCATCCATGGCTGATCGGCATATTTGTCCGCCGCCGGCGGCAGATCGGTTAGCATCCCGCGCCCCACTGGCGAAAACGCCACCAGCGTTGTCCCGAGCTCCGCACAGGCCTGCACCAGCCCCAATTCCGGCTGACGGGTCTGGAGCGAATACTCCGACTGCACCGCCGCTACCGGATGCACCGCCGCCGCACGCCTGAGCGAGGCGGGAGAGATTTCCGAGAACCCAAAGGCCCCGATCTTACCGGCGGTGACAAACCCTGCCAGCGTGCCCGCTACGTCCTCAATGGGAATGCTCTGATCTCGCCGGTGAATGTAGAAGAGATCGACATGATCAGCGCCCAGCCGCTTTAGCGACCCGTCGAGCTCGCTCTCCAGATAGGCCGCCGAATTGTCGAAATTGCCCGCCGCCGCGCCAACGCCGCGCGCGATCCCGGCCTTGGTCGCAATAAAGAGCCCCTCGCGCCCGCCGCGATCGGCCAGCCAGGTGCCGATGGCACTTTCGGATTTGCCCATGCCATAAATGTTGGCCGTGTCGATATGGGTGACGCCCGCCTCCACGGCGGCATCCAGCACCGCGTGGCTCTCGGCCTCGTTGGTGGCCCCGTAAAAATCGGAAAAGGACATGCCGCCCACGCCCAACACGCTGACCTCGCGCCCACCGATCTTTCGCATTTCCATGATCTGCTCTCCTGTCACCAAACCTTCACAAGGCGCGCCTATCCCGGCCCTCATAGCTCTATGGGGAGAACCTAACCATGCTTCGCACACTGACAACCACTGCTTCGACCTTGGCGCTCGCTGTCGCGGCACATGCCAGCGACCAGCCCATGTCCGCAGACGACCTCCAGTCCGCGCTCGATGCCGGTGGGATCGTCGAACTCTCGGGCCCGGTAACAACCGACCAGACCCTCACCTACGAGGGGACAGAACCGCTCGTGGTCATTGGCAATGGCCATACGATCACGATGCAGGCCAATGCTGACATCTTTGCAGTGACGAACGGCGCTGACCTGACGATGCGCGGCCTCACGCTCCGCGGGACGGGCGGCTACTCAATCGAAAACCGCGGCGATGCCGACGGGTCCGCAGGCAAGGGCATCTTTGTGCAGGTTCCCGAAGCAGCAATAGGCACGGTTTCCATCACACTGGAAGACGTCACCGTCGCCGATGTGGCGAACCACGGCATCCACGTATCGGATTGCAACCTCGCTGATGCCTGCGGCAGCGGCGGTGGCGGCGCGGGCGAAGGCTCTGCAGCCTCGATTTCGGTCTCGATCTCCGATGTTACGGTCTCCGGTGCAGGCACCGGCAAGTTCGACGCCGACGGGCTGCGCGTCGATGAGCGCGGAGAAGGATCAATCATCTTCACTGCCTCGAATTCCACATTCGAAAATGTCGGCGCCGACGGCATCGAACTGGACGAAGGTCAGGCGGGCGACGTCATTGTCACAGCGCTCGCGCTGAACGCCATCACCAACGGCAACTATTGCGATCCAGCCATTCTCGCCGCTTTCCTGCCCAGCCCCGATGAGGCCGAATTCGAAGAAGGCGCCTTTGCCGAAGCAGACGTTCCCGCAGCCGTCTCAGGCTCTCCCGACGACGCCTGCATCGAACGCGAGGTTTCTCTCTACGATGATGGCAGCGTCGAGGAATACGCCTTTGGCCTCGATCTGGACGACGGCTTCGACATCGACGAGGCAGGCCCCGGATCGATCCACGCGGCGTTCGTCTCGGGCGACATCACCGGCAATCTCGACGAGGGCCTCGACTTCGACGAGGAAGACGCAGGCGACATCCGCCTCTCACTGAACGCGCTCAGCGCCGACGGCAACACCGACGACGCCGTCAAACTCAGCGAAGAAGGCGCCGGCGACGTTATGGCCTCGGTCTTTGGCGGGCGCGTCACCGGTAATGGCGGCAAAGGGTACGTCTTCGAAGAGGCCGACGCCGGTGACCTCTTTGGCTCCGTCACGGCGACCGAAGCACGCGGCAATGACGACAGCGACGCCACCGGCGTCGAAGCAGTACAGGAAGATGACGGCTCAGGCATGCTGGCGGTCGCCGGTGACATCAGCGACGGCCTCGACCTGGACGGTGTTGAGCTGAACTAGACGCTACCTGACATGGCAACACAGGGCTCCGCGTGTCCGCGCGGGGCCCTATTTCTTCGCGGCAACCGCCGAAATAGCGGCCGCAACGGCCTCTTCGATGCTCATCTCGGACGTGTCGAGAACCAGCGCATCAGCGGCCGCAATCATGGGCGCATCCGCCCGGCTCGCGTCCCGCGCATCCCGCGCCCGAACGTCCTCGAGAACCTGCTCGCGCGTGTCGTCATGGCCCTTGCCAGCCAGCTCCAGATAGCGCCGCTCTGCCCGCACCTCGGCCGAGGCCGTCACGAAAAGCTTCACAGCCGCCTCCGGGCAGATCACCGTCCCGATATCGCGCCCGTCGAGCACCGCGCCACCCGCCCGCGCCGCAAAAGCGCGCTGAAAATCGACCAGGGCCGCCCGCACCGCCGGGATCACCGCCGCCACGCTGGCCGCCTGCGCCACCTCGGGCGACCGCAGATCGCCCGCCTCCAGATCCTCGGCCCTCAGCGCACGCGCCGCGTGTTCGGCGCTCTCGCCTGTCAGGACGCGCTTTCCCACCGCGCGATAGAGCAACCCGGTATCGAGATGCGCCAGCGCAAACCGCTCTGCCACCGCCCGCGCGATCGTGCCCTTGCCCGCCGCCGCGGGCCCGTCGATAGCCACGCAAAAGCTCATGAAATCACCATCGTTGTCATTCCTGGGTCATCTTGCGTCGCCTGCGGCAGCCCGTCGGCGATCTCGTAATAGCTGCCCTTGTCAGCGCAAAAGATATGCCCCGCCAGTGTCAGCCCCGTGTCGTCATCGAGCGTCCCCGCCATGATCGACAGATGGCTCCCCGGCCCATCCCAGAAAAGCTGCGAACCGCATTCCGGGCAAAACCCGCGCCGCGCCATTTCCGACGACTGGTACCAGCGCACCTCGCCGATGATGGCGACAGCCTCACGCGCGGCCCCCGTGGCCGTGACGTAGTTTCCAGTGGTCTTGCGGCACTGCGTGCAGTGGCAGGCGATCACAGGCCGCATCGGGCCCTCAGCGTGGTACCGTACCGCCCCGCATTCGCAGCTTCCCTCATAGGTCATCACGACACCTCCCGCGCGTATCTCGATGTGAGCACACCAACCGGACCGGTTGCCGTCAAGACCACCTCGCCGCCTTCGCTCTCCGCAACGAGGATATAATCGCCCACCGTGGCGCGCCCGGCACCGAAGGCCTCGAACATCATGTGGCGGTCGTCGGGCTGCCCGTCGCCATAGCGCATGAGCAGCTCGAAATCGCTGTCGCCCCGCCGGGAAATGGCCACGCCCTCAGGCAGATTGTTGGCCGGATCCCCGGCCTTGTCCACACGCCGCCACTTGCCCTCGATACTGGCCATCAGCTGCGGGTGATCTTGGCACCCAGCCCGGCCATGAGCGGCTCGAAGATCGGGAAAGATGTGGCGATGGGCTGGCCGTCATCGATGGCGACCGGTGCGTCCGAGGCAAAGCCCAGACACATGAAGCTCATGGCAATCCGGTGATCGAGATGGGTCGCCGCCTCAGCGCCGCCCGCCACCGACCCAGTGCCGATCACAGTCATCGTATCCTCGGTATCCTCGACTTCGACACCATTGCCGCGCAGGCCCACGGCCATGGCCTCGATCCGGTCGCTTTCCTTGACGCGCAGCTCTTTGACGCCCTCGAAATGGCAGCGCCCCTTGGCATAGGCGGCGACAACGCTGAGGATCGGGAACTCGTCGATCATCGAGGCCGCGCGATGGGCGGGCACCGTGATCCCCACCATATTGGGAGAATGCTTTGCGCGCAGATCGGCGACCGGTTCGCCTCCCTCTTCGCGCAGGTTTTCATAGGTCAGATCGGCGCCCATCTCCTTGAGCGTCTCATAGAGCCCCGCCCGCGTGGGGTTAAGCCCGATATTGGGCACCAGCACGTCCGACCCCGGCACGATCAACGCCGCACAAACCGGGAAGGCCGCCGATGAGGGATCGCGCGGGACGGCGATGGTCTGAGGCTTCAGCTCCGGCTGCCCGGTGAGCGTGATCACCCTGCCCTCATTGGTCTCTTCCACGCTGATTTCCGCGCCAAAGCCCGCGAGCATCCGCTCGGTATGATCGCGCGTGGCCTCCTTTTCGATCACCACGGTCTGCCCGGGTGCACCGAGCCCGGCGAGGAGCACCGCCGATTTCACCTGCGCCGACGGCACCGGCACCTCGTAGCGCGCCGGAACCGGCTCCCGCGCGCCCACGATGGTCAGCGGCAACCGCCCGCCCGTACGCCCGTGCGACGCGGCCCCAAACAGCGCCAGCGGGTCGGTCACCCGCCCCATGGGCCGCTTGTTGAGAGAGGCGTCGCCGGTGAACGTCGCGGTGATGGGCGAGGTCGCCATGGTCCCCATGATCAATCGCACCCCGGTGCCGGAATTGCCGCAATCGATCACCTGATCAGGCTCGGCAAAGCCGCCCACACCCACGCCATGAACCGACCAGTCGCCGCCCCCATGATTGGTGACCTCCGCACCAAAAGCCGCCATGGCCTTTGCGGTGTCGAGCACGTCATCGCCCTCCAGAAGCCCGCTGATCTTGGTCTCGCCCACAGCCAGCGCGCCCAGAATGAGCGAACGGTGCGAGATCGACTTGTCGCCCGGCACCTCGGCCACGCCCGTCAGCGGCCCCGCGGCCTCGGATGTCATCGGAATTGCGGCCCCGTGTGCCATGGGCGTCCCCTTCTTTATCGTCGCAGCCTGTTAGCGCCCAAACCGGCGAAGGTCTACGTGGATAGAACAGGAATTGGGGGCCAGCCCCCAAACCCCCGGAGTTTTTCTGGAAAGATGAAGAGGATGCCCTTCATCTTTCCAAAATAACTCCCCCCAGAGGGCCGCCGGAGGCTCCCTGCTAGTGAACCCGCGCGAACGTCAGATAGTGAGGCACCCGGCCCTCGCGGATCGCCTTGGCCTCGTAGCGCGTGCGGTGCCAGTCGCCCCAGGGTTCGCGCCAGTCAGCGGCGCGTTCGGCCTGCCAGGTGAAACCGGCCGGGGGCACCTCCTCGAGGGTCTGGCGCACGTAGTCCGGGATGTCGGTGGCCACGCGGAACTCCGCGCCGGCGGTCAGGCAGCTGTGCAGCGGCCCCAGATGTTCGGGCGTGACAAAGCGGCGGCGGTGGTGGCGCGCTTTGGGCCACGGGTCGGGGTAGAGGAGGAATGCCTTCGACACCGATCCCGCTGGCAACACGTCAAAGAGATCGCGCGCGTCGCCCGGGTGGACCCAGATATTCGTCAGCCCTTCACGCCGGATCTTGCCCAGCAGCATGGCCACGCCGTTCACGAAGGGCTCGCAGCCGATAAAGACCACATCCGGGTTCGCCGCCGCCTGCGCCGCCAGGTGTTCGCCCCCTCCAAAACCTACCTCGAGCCAGAGCGGACGCCCTTGGGTGAATTCGAGCGATAGCGGCGTGCGTTGAGGGTTCTCGTCCCAGTCGACGCCCGCCAGCCGGACCTTTGGCAGGACACCGGCCAGATCGCGCTCCTGCGCCGGTTTCAGGGTCTTGCCCTTGATGCGCCCATAGAAATTACGCCAGGGGGCAGCCTCGTGCTTGGCCCCGCGCGGTGTATCTGCGGCCATTTTCTACTCCGTCAACACGCCGGCGGCCATGAGAACGGGGCGGTAGGGGGACCACATTTCGTCCGCGCCCGCCTTCAGCGTCTCGATGGCAAAGCTCGGGTCAACGCCCCGACCCACCATGTAGCTGAGGATGTTGTAAACCTCGACCTGAGTGTCCTCGTAGATCCACGAGGTAAACTCGAACGGCGTGGCCCAGCCTTCCTCTTCGCTGTGGTTGTCATAGTAGCTTTCGATCGAGTCCGCCGACCACGACACCCGATGAAACCCCACGCGCCCGCCACGGGCCATGGTGCGGCTCTCACCGCCTAGAAAGACATACATGCAACTCGACTCACAAACCGCGTCGATCGCGGTGTCGAGCTCGAAATCGATGACGATATCGGCCATGTCGAGCGCCGCGTAGAGCCCGCCACCCGTGGAATTCAGCCGCAGAACCTCCACCGCCGGGTTGTCGCGCAAGAGCCGCAGCAACCGGTCAACATCCGACCGCTCGATGCCCGCATCCGAACCCTTATGTTCGGTGTTGAAGCTCAGCACATTGCCGTCCACCGACCAGCGCTCGCTGCCCTGCTGCGCAAGTGCCGGGGCGGCAAGGAGCGCCACAAGGGCAAAGGGCGAAAGGCGGCCGAAGAGCTTCACCAGAGGTCCCTCACACGGCCTTTTTCAGCGCGTCCACCAGATCCGTGCGCTCCCAGCTAAAGCCGCCATCGGCCTCGGCTGCACGCCCGAAATGCCCGTAGGCCGCGGTGCGCTGATAGATCGGCTTGTTCAGCTCCAGATGCGTGCGGATGCCGCGCGGGGTCAGGTCCATGCACTGGGCCACCGCCGCCTCGATCTGGTCTTCGGCGACCTCGCCCGTGCCGTGGGTGTTCACATATATCGACAGCGGCTTGGCCACACCGATGGCGTAAGACAACTGCAGCGTGCAGCGCTCGGCCATGCCGGCGGCCACGATGTTCTTGGCCAGATAGCGCGCCGCATAGGCGGCAGAGCGGTCCACCTTGGTGGGATCCTTGCCGCTGAAGGCGCCGCCGCCATGGGGCGCCGCGCCGCCATAGGTGTCGACGATGATCTTGCGCCCGGTGAGGCCCGCGTCCCCGTCCGGGCCGCCGATGACGAATTTGCCCGTGGGGTTCACGTGCCATTCGGTGCCGCCCGTGACCCAGCCTTCGGGCAGGACTTCGCGGATATAGGGCTCCACCACCGCGCGCACATCGGCGCTGGTCATGGTCTCGTCCAGATGCTGCGTGGACAGCACGATCGAGGTCACCTCGACCGGATTGCCGTTCTCGTAGCGCACCGAGAGCTGCGATTTCGCATCGGGGCCAAGCGTCGGCTCGGTGCCGTCTTTGCGGACTTCTGCCAGGCGGCGCAGGATCGCGTGGGAATACTGGATCGGCGCAGGCATGAGGTCAGGCGTCTCTGTCGTGGCGTAGCCAAACATGATGCCCTGATCGCCCGCACCCTCGTCGCCCTGCTCGCCTGTGACGCCTTGGGCGATATGGGCGGATTGTTCGTGAAGGAGGTTCGTAACCTCGCAGGTCTTCCAGTGGAACTTGTCCTGCTCGTAGCCGATATCGCGGATGCAATCGCGCGCGATCTCGTCGATGCGGCCCATATACTCGGTCAGTTTGGCCTGATCCGTGAGACCCACCTCACCGCCAATCACCACGCGATTTGTCGTCGCAAAGGTCTCTGCCGCCACCCGCGCCAGCGGGTCTTCGGCCAGAAACGCGTCCAGTACGGCGTCAGAAATCCGGTCGCAGACCTTATCGGGATGGCCCTCGGAAACGGATTCCGAGGTAAAAGTGTATTCGGTACGGGCCATGGGTGCTCCATTAAGTAAATCTGCTGCCACGTCAGGAAGCCGTTGTGACAACGCCGGGGCAAACCGCTATGCGCGATGATCCATTGCGTCAATCCGTATTCGCACGCCGCGCCGCGAGGTGACCCAAAAGCACCAGCGCAAAGAGCACCGCAAACGGCCAGTCCCCGAACCGCGCATAGACCGTGGGCGGCAACGCGGCAGGCAGCCGGGCATCCACATGGCCGGCCTCCCCCAGCGCCAGTGAGGTCACCACGCGCCCCCGCGCATCGATGATGGCCGAGACGCCGGTGTTGGCCGACCGCGCTACGGGCAGCCCCTGCTCGATCGCCCGCGCCTGCGCCTGCGCGAGGTGCTGCGCCGGGCCGCCGAGTTCGCCGAACCAGGCATCATTGGTGACAACCACGATCAGGCGGGGTCGGTCGACGCCACGGGCGACCTCATGGGCAAAGATGCTTTCGTAACAGATCAGCGGCTGGACGGTTCCGATCCCCGGCACCTCAAAGGTCGTGGGACCCAGCCCCGCCGCAAAACCAAAGCCCTCATTGGCTGCGAGCCCGTAAATCCCAACACGCGCAAAAAGCGACGCCAGCGGCATGTATTCTCCGAAAGGAACGAGGTGCGTCTTGTCATAGCGCGCGCTCAGCTGACCCTCCGGGCCGATATGGGCCAGCGCGTTAAAGGCCTGCCCGTCGCGGTAGGACTGCGCCCCGATCAACAGCTCGGCCCCTCCACTGCGCTGCGCCGCTTCCTCAAAAAGCGGTGCCCCCTGTTCCAGCCAGGCGGGCAGGGCCACTTCCGGCCAGATCACCAGATCGGCTTGCGGCGCGGCGGCGGTGGCCTCCATCTTCCGTTCGAGAAAGATCGGGATCATGTCTTCGCGCCACTTCAGGTCCTGGCGCGCATTGGGCTGAACCACCCGGATCACAGGGGCGTCGCCACTCGGCTCTGTAATTTTCAGCACCGGTGACAAGAACAGCGCGCCCAAAACCACGGAATAGATCGCCGCCGCCAAACCTCGCAGCCGCACCACCACCAGAACAAGCAGCATCGTCGCCAGCGTCAGGCCGTGGGGCCCAAGATACGCGGCCCCCCGATAAAGCCCGACATCCACAAAGGCCGTCACGTGCATCCCCCATGGGAAGCCGGTAAAGACATGCGCACGCAACAACTCTGCCGCGCTGAAGGCCAGCGCAAAGACCAGTCCGCTGCGCCGCCACCCGGCCACCGCAAAAGCCGCCGACCAGAACAGCGCCAGCCCCCCGGCCATGAGCACGAGCGCAAAGGGCGCCATCCAGCCATGGCGCGCGATGTCCACGAGGAATGGCTCCACGATCCAGTGCATCGTGATCGCGAAATAGCCCGCGCCATAGGCCCAGCCCGCCCAGGCCGCGCGCCGCAGGTCAAACATCCACGGGCGCAAAAGCACCAGCAAGACCAGCGAAAAATAGGTGAATACGGGCCAGCCCACCGGCGGATGGCCCAGCGCCCCCACCGCGCCCAGCAGGGCGAACAACCCGGCAAACCGCCAGCGACCCAAGGCCGCCAGACGGCTATTCAGCGGCGGCGGCGTACTGGCCTGGGATACGGACACGGAGCCTCTTGATCCGGCGCGGGTCGGCATCGACGACCTCAAATTCGGGACCAGCGGGGTGGCAAACGACCTCGCCGCGCGCAGGCACCCTGCCCGACAGCATAAAGACCAGACCGCCCAGCGTCTCGATGTCCTCCTCGTCGATTTCCTCGTCCGCCGTCAGATCCAGCCCGATTTCGGTTTGGAAATCCTCTAGCGGCGTCTTGGCCTCGGCTAGATAGCAACCCGGCTTTTCCTCGGTCCAGAATTCACCCTCGACCATGTCGTGTTCGTCTTCGATCTCGCCGATGACCTGTTCGATCAGATCCTCGATCGTCACCAGCCCGTCCACGCCGCCATACTCGTCGATCACGAGGGCCATGTGGATGCGCTCGGTCTGCATCTTGGTCAGCAAAACGCCGATGGGCATCGAGGGCGGCACAAACAGCAACGGGCGGATCATTGGCTTTAGCGCGAACCGGCCACCGGTGCCGTTGAACCCGTGCTGCAACGCCAGGTCCTTGAGGTGCACAAAGCCCAGCGGCGTATCCAGCGTGCCCTCAAAAACCGGCAAACGCGTCAAACCGCATTCGCGGAAAACGTCCACCAGCTCTTTTTTGGTTACCGTGTTCTGAACCGCGACGATATCCGCCTTGGGGATCAGCACGTCCTCGACGCGCATGCGCCGCAGGTTGACCATGCCCGGCGCGCCCACAACGGCAGGCGCCAAGAAACTGTCTTCTTCAATACCGTCGCCGGGGGAGAACGCCTGCACTAGGCGCCCGAAAAAACCGGTCTCTTTGACGTGGCGCGTACTAGCGCCCTCTTCTGTGTCCTCGCTATTCGCGTGCGCGCTTTGCGCTGCGAAAGACGATCCCTCTAAATTGTCGCCCATCTGCTCCTTGCCTTAGGCTCCCGGCCCTCTGGGCCGCTTCAGTCTTCTGAATATGGGTTAGAAATGCCCAGATTGCCAAGAATTTCGACCTCGAGCCCTTCCATCAGCGCCGCATCGGCCTCGGTTTCGTGGTCAAAGCCCAGCAAATGCAGCACTCCGTGCACGATGAGGTGCGTCACATGGGCCTCAAACGCCTTGTTTTGCTCGCTCGCTTCGTGCTGACACGTCTCATAAGCAATGGCGATGTCCCCTAGCTCCGGATCCATCGGTGGGTGCGGTTTCCCGCCGGGCTGATCCGCGCCGCGTTCCTCAGAGGGCCATGACAGCACATTGGTCGGCTGCGGCTTCTCTCGGAAATCCCCGTTCAGTACCGCAATCCGGGCGTCATCGCAGCCCAGAAGAGCGACTTCGCCCTCGACCGCCAAATGCGTCAGCGCCGCCGCCACGGCAGGCTCGGCCAGGGCCTCCAGCCCGCCCCAACGGTCATCCTCGATGATCACATCCACGCTCATGGGAGGGCGATGCACCCCCGCAGACACATGGTCAAGGGGCAGCCCAATCGACGGGGCGCGGTACGTCGAACCGCAACCAGTTCATCTCACTTTATGGATGCAACGCAGGCGGTGCCGAACAAGTAACGCGCAGGTGGATGGAGATCGACGGACCGTGGGGGCGGCCCGCCCACTGCCCGGCAGGCGAATTTCGAAGAAATTCTGCCGAGAAGGATGGGGCGGCGCGCTTCGCGCTTGATTCCGCCCCGAGCAATCCGAACAAATATCGCTTCACGCGCCCCGGTTAGGATCGTCCGCGTCATAGGCCTCGATGATCGCCGCCACCAGCGGATGCCGCACCACGTCCTTCGACGTGAAATAGTTGAAGGAAATCTTCGGAATACCCGACAACAGCCGCTCCGCATCACGCAGCCCGCTGACGACACCGCGCGGCAAATCCACCTGGCTGCGGTCGCCGGTGATCACCATCCGTGACCCTTCGCCAAGGCGCGTCAGGAACATCTTCATCTGCATCGAGGTCGCATTCTGCGCCTCGTCCAAAACGACGAAAGCCCGTGCCAGGGTGCGCCCGCGCATGAACGCCAAGGGCGCGATCTCTATCTTCTTTTCCTCGATCAGCTTCTCGGTCTGCTTGGCCGGGAGGAAATCATTCAGCGCGTCGTAAAGCGGCTGCATATAGGGGTCGACCTTGTCCTTCATGTCGCCCGGCAAATAGCCCAGCTTCTCCCCCGCCTCGACGGCCGGACGGCTCAGGATGATCTTGTCCACGTGGCCCTGGATGAACATGTTCACCCCCACCGCCACGGCAAGATAGGTCTTGCCCGTGCCTGCAGGCCCGATGCCAAAGGCCAGCTCGTTCTTGAACAGGCTCTTCACATAGTCCTTCTGCGCGTCGGTGCGGGGCTCCACCAGCTTCTTGCGGGTCTTGATCTCGACACGGTCGCTGGAAATCAGCTCCATCTGATCCCCGGCACGCGCGCCCGTCCCCTCGTCCGATCCGCCCATGCGCAGCTCGCGATCGATATCCGCAGGCTCCACTTCGCGCCCCTGCTCCAGCCGCGCGTAAAGCGCTTCCAGAACATCCGCCGCCGCCTTGCGTGTGCTCTCTTCACCCAGCAAAACCAACTGGTTCCCGCGCCGCACGATCTGCAAACCGAGCTTGTTTTCCAAGTCAGTCAGATTGCGATCATACTCGCCGCACAGATCAATAAGCAGGAAGTTGTCCGGAAATTCGAGGCGGGTCTCACCGATGGCTTCCGCGCCGGACTGCGCGAGATCGGTTGGGTTTGGGCTAAAGGCCAATCAGGTCTCCCTTTGCGTGGGGTGGTGACTCGTTTTCTCGATGGTCGCAGGGGGGCAAGGCGCTTGCAAGCCGCTCACCCCCAGAAACAGAAAACGCCGCGCGGAAACCCGCACAGCGTCCAAATTCGAGGCTATTTTGCCGCCTGGTCAGCTCACCACCCCCGATAGTTCGTGCCCGCGGCCAAAGGTCTGCACCAAAAGGGCGGGCGCTGAGGTGGGTAAGGCAATGACCGACGTCATGGTCAGAAGTCTAACTAAATTCTGCGGTTTGTGAAGGATCAATACCTACATCTAGCGCAGCAACGTCCCGACGATGGCCTAGGCTACTGCTTCCAAATACTCTCCGGCCAGCGAATTCGACGCGCTTTCAACGATTTTAACCCGCGCGATCTGGCCCACTTCGGCGGGGGATGCGCCCACGTAGACGGCGTGCAGGTATTCGGACTTGCCGACCATCTGCCCTTCCATGCGGCCTTTCTTTTCAAAGAGCACGTTCACCTCGCGGCCCACCATGCTCTCCTGCGCCTCACGCTGCTGTTCGCTCAAAAGCGCCTGCAAACGATAGAGCCGCTCGGTCGCGACCTCCGGGTCCACCTCTTCCTTCTCCGCCGCCGGCGTTCCCGGACGCGGCGAATACTTGAACGAAAACGCCGATCCATAGCGCACTTCACGCACCAGGTTCATCGTGTCCTCGAAATCCTGATCGGTCTCACCGGGGAAGCCCACGATGAAATCCCCCGACAGCATCAGATCGGGCCGCGCCGCGCGCAGCCGCTCGATCAGCGCCACATAGCTCTCCGAGGTATGCTTGCGGTTCATCGCCTTGAGGATCCGATCCGACCCCGACTGCACCGGCAGGTGCAGATAAGGCATCAGCTTGGCGCATTCCCCATGGGCATCGATCAACGCCTGATCCATGTCGTTGGGGTGCGAGGTCGTGAACCGGATACGCTCCAGCCCGTCCACCTTGTCCAGCGCCCAGATCAGTCCCGCGAGCCCGCCCGAATGGCCGCTATAGGCATTTACATTCTGGCCCAGCAGGGTGATCTCCCGTACCCCGCGCTCCACGAGGTTATGGGCCTCTGCCAGCACCTGCTCGGCAGGGCGCGAGACCTCGGCGCCGCGGGTATAGGGCACCACGCAAAACGCACAGAATTTGTCACAGCCCTCCTGAACAGTCAGAAACGCTGCCGGTGCGCGCCGGGCCTTGGGCCGCGCCTTCAGATGGGCGAATTTATCCTCTTCGGGAAAATCGGTATCCAGCGCCTTGGCCCCGTTATGGGTGCGGTTCAGCATCTCGGGCAGGCGGTGATAGGCCTGCGGCCCCACGACCAGATCCACGAGCGGCTGACGGCGGATGATCTCCTGCCCCTCGGCCTGAGCCACGCATCCCGCCACGCCGATCTTCAGGTTCGGCTTTTCCGCCTTCAGGTCCTTGTAGCGGCCCAGCTCGGAATAGACCTTTTCGGCCGCCTTTTCCCGGATGTGGCAGGTGTTCAGCAGGATCATGTCCGCGTCGTCGGGGCTGTCCGTTTTGACATATCCCTCCCCGCCCATAGCCTCGGACATGCGCTCGCTGTCATAGACATTCATCTGACAGCCATAGGTTTTTATGAACAGTTTCTTAGGAGCAGTGGTCATAGTGCTTCGTTGCCTGTGGTCAGACTGCGGGAGGCGTTGAACGGAAGGTGTAGCCTTTACCCTCCGGCCTTGCAATGTGGCCACGACTGACCGATGAAATGCACGCGATGACCTTCAATGATCCCAAAGAATTCCTCCGAAAGGGGCGCAGCCTCTTAGCGAAAGGACCCGTTGCTCTGATCTTTGTAGAGGACGAGGTCGAGGTGGACGCGACGCTCAACTACCATATCGCAAAGGGCTTCCGGTCTATCATCGCGTTTGTCGGCGCAGATGCAGAGATCAGCGATGACCTCGCAGATCAGGTGACCCGCGTGGAGTGGGACACAAGAGAAGGAACCGAACCCTTCGCAATCATCAATGACTGCATCGCGGCGGCGCCCGGCACCTGGTTCTATTACTGTTTCAACGCCGAATTCTTGTTCTTTCCATTCAGCGAAACACGCACCGTCGGCGAAATGATCACCTTCGCCGAGGAAGAGCGGCGCGATACCGTACTCACCTATGTCGTGGATCTCTATGCCGACGATCTGGATCGATATCCCTCAGCCGTGTCGCTATCAGACGCCTGGATGGACAAATCCGGCTACTACGCCTTGGCGCGCAAGGACGAATGGAAAAACCCGTTGGAACGGCAGTTGGATTTCTTTGGCGGGCTGCATTGGCGAATGGAAGAGCACATTCCCAAAAATCGCCGCCGTATTGACCGCGTTGCCATCTTCAAAGCCAAACAAGGGCTTGAGCTACGCCGCGACCACACCTTCAACGACCCGGAATACAATACCTACTCCTGCCCGTGGCACCACAGCATTACCGCCGCGATCTGCTCCTTTCGCACTGCCAAGGCGCTGAAACGGAATCCGGGGTCAACTTTCGACATCGGCAGCTTTCGTTGGCACAACTCGGTGCGCTTTGACTGGAAGAGCCAGCAATTGATGGATCTGGGTCTGATGGAGCCTGGACAGTGGTTCTAGCAAGATCCCACCCCGCGGACTGATCCACTTGGACGCCCAGTTACGCGAGGCCAAAAAAGTCAGAGTACGCCAAACAAAAAAGGGCCGGTGTTTCCACCGGCCCTTTCAATTCGATTGTGCGGCTAGGCTTAGCGGCGCACTTCGATGCGGTTCTCGTCAACAACAACGCCGTCAACGATCAGCTTGGCAACGAGGTCTGCCGAAGGAGCGGGGCTGTCGAAGTCAACGCGAACGTCGGTGTTGGTGCCGGAGTTCAGCGAAGCCATACCCAGCACGTCGCCGGAGAGCGTTTCAACCTGAACCGAACCTTCGCCCAGGGTGCGGGCTACGCTCACGTCGTAGAAGATGTCGCCTTTTTCAGCGCCACCAAGGATGCCGAAGGAGTTACCGGCAGAAGCTGCACCAGCAGTCAGAGCGATGGCGGCAGCGGCGATTGCGAATTTCTTGAACATGGGTCTTTCCTTTGTCTTTCATGTCGCCCGGTCGGGGGCGGAGGTTTAT
>JBCDKE010000059.1:0-18837 GCA_038747015.1 Pseudomonadota bacterium | reverse complement strand
CCGCCGACGCAGCGTGCGATGCTCAAGAAATGCCGCCTGCCCAAGCTGGCGCGCGCCGTGGAGTACCATCGGGAAAGACTGCAGGCGATCTAGGCGGTCGTCCAGCGCGCCTCGTTGGCCTCGATCGCGGCGATGCGTTCGCGGCTTTTGGGGTGGCTGAGCAGCCAGGCCGGGGCAGCGCCCGCGCGGGATTTCGTCAGCGCATCGAGTTTGCGAAAAAGGCTCTTTTGCCCCTCGAGGCCAATCCCGGACTTCATTAAGAGCGCCGAGGCATAGGCGTCGGCCTCGTACTCATCGGACCTCGACAGACGCGCCGCAAAGAGCGAGACGAGGAAGTTTACGATCCACGGCCCGATAAAGGGGATCAAGCGCCCGATGACCATGGTCAGCGCCGCCCGCGCCGCGTTTTGCGCAGAAAAATCGATCATCCGGCGGCGGGTATGACCCAGCGCCACGTGGCCGAGTTCATGGGCGATGACACTGGCCAGTTCGTCTGCCGTGACCTCGCCGCGCCGGAACTCGTTCAGGAACCCTTGGGTGATAAAGATACGGCCGTCGGGGGCCGCGAGCCCGTTGATCGCCTCGACATCGTAGACGTTGACCTTGATGCCGGGGATATCGAGCGCGCGCGCCATGTCATCGACCACGGGCTGGAGCGCCGGATCGCGCAGCGGGCGCGAGTTTTCGTTGAGGTGCCGCTTCGTGGACCAGGCCGAAAACTGCATCATCACAATGCCATAGCCCAGTGCCAGCAAAATGGGGGTCAGGATCGCCATGGGGTGGATATGGGGCCGAAGACGGGGCCTAGCAAGGCATATGCACCTGCGGCTCAACCGCGCGTGAGGGTGCGCATGCCGTCCTCGATGCCATCCAGGGTCATCGGCACCATGCGGTCCTCGAAAATATCGCGGATCATGTGGATCGACTGGGTGTAGTCCCACCACTTGCGCGGCACCGGATTGATCCAGAGATGCGAAGGCCATTGCAGCCGCGCCCGGCCCAGCCAGACCTGACCGGCCTCTTTGTTCCAGTGCTCGTTGGCACCGCCCACCATCGCAATCTCGTAAGGCGACATCGATGCGTCGCCCACAAAGATGCAGCGGTAATCGGGCCCGTAGGTGCGCAGCACGTCGTGGGTCGGTGTCTGGTCGTTCCAGCGCCGCTGATTATCGCGCCAGACCCCTTCGTATAGGCAGTTGTGGAAGTAGAAATACTCCAGATGCTTGAATTCGGCGCGGGCGGCGGAAAAGAGTTCTTCCACCACCTTGATATGGGGGTCCATGGACCCGCCCACATCGAGGAAGAGCAGCACTTTGACCGCGTTGCGCCGTTCGGGCCGGGTCTGGACGTCGAGATAGCCATGCTCGGCGGTCTTGCGGATGGTGCCGTCGAGGTCCAGTTCCTCTGCCGCGCCGTCGCGGGCCCAGCGGCGCAGGCGTTTCAGCGCGACCTTGATGTTGCGCGTGCCCAGTTCGACGCTGTCATCGAGATTGCGGAATTCACGCTTGTCCCAGACCTTCACAGCGCGCTGGTGGCGGCTCTCGGACTGGCCGATGCGCACGCCCTCGGGATTGTAGCCATAGGCACCGAAGGGCGAGGTGCCCGCCGTGCCGATCCATTTTGACCCGCCCTGATGGCGTTTCTGCTGCTCCTTCAGGCGCTCTTTGAGCGTCTCCATGAGCTTGTCGAAGCCTCCCAGCGCCTCGATCTCGGCCTTTTCCTCGGCGCTCAGATGCTTTTCCGCCATTTTCTCGAGCCAGTCGGCGGGAATATCCACGGCCTCCAGCACCTGATCCATGGAGATCTGTTCGAGCCCCTCAAAAGAGGCTGCAAAGGCGCGGTCAAAGCGGTCGATGTGGCGTTCGTCTTTCACCATGGTCGTGCGCGCCAGGTAATAGAACGCCTCGACGTCATAGAGCGCGATGCCCCGTTTCATGCCCTCCAGAAAGGACAGGTATTCGCGCAAACTGACGGGCACATTGGCGCTGCGCAGGTTGTCGAAGAACGGCAGAAACATGAGGTGCTAGATGAGGCGCGTGAGCACGATGGCCAGCAAAACGCCCACGATCATGCCCAAAAACCCGTGCGAGGCCGCGTATTGCAGGATGTCCGGGGTCTTTCCGCCCGCCTTTTTGGCCCGCATGGCGCCGTAGCCACCGAAAAGAAGGATGCACGCGAGAGTGGGGACCATGGCTGCGCCTCAGATGGGCGCTAGAAGCTGGGGCGCCCGTGCTTTGCTGGGTTCAAGAGAGCTATCTCACGCATACGCGCGCTAACGTCTCTGGCGGAGCCGAAGCCGTACCGCGCCCAGCCAAGGCTGTCCAGCCGGACGCTGCGTGCCTCGGCTGCGCGGCCCTGGATCTCTAGCGCCTCGGCACGGAACATCAGGAGAGATGCGAGGAGCGCGGCATTTTCATAGCGCGCGGCCGTGTTGAGGTGCTGGCCGGTGATGTCGAGGACATCTGCCGCATTTCCGTCCAGCAGCGAAAAGGCCGCCAACTGAACGGCGATATAGGCCCGGTGAAGTTCGGTTGTGTCGCTCTGTTCGTAAATGCGGTTCGCATTGGTAAAGGCCGAAAAAGCGGTCTGAGGGTCAGAGGCAATGGTAAGACGACCTAGCGCATAGAGGCTGTACCCTTCGCGGGTGTCGCGCCAACCGTTGGCCTGAGCCAGGGCGATCGCGTTCTCGGCGGACTGGCGGCGATTTGTGGGGGCACTTTCTGCCCCAAGCGCGCGGGCGATTTCTGTTTTCCACTGGTCCGATGTGCGACCGGGAAAATCTACCATCACGTCATTGCCCGACGGATTCAGACGATTCAGGATTCCGGGTAGCGCATTAGCAACCTCGCCCCGCGACATCCCATTGCGCAGTTCGGGGCTGTAATACGTCTTGAGCACCAGCATATCAAAGCCGGTCAGCACGGTATGGATGTTGTCGTCGTTAAAGACACTGTCGGGCAGGCGGTAAAGATCGTTAAGCGGGCCAAGGGCCTGGGCAATCTCTTCGTGCAGGCAATCGCGCAGTTCCTGGGGGCCGGCGTCCGAGGGCACAAACACTGCTACGGTCTCACGGCGTTCCAAGCGGGTCCAATCCACGCTGGATCCTCGGCGCGCGCGCCGGAATTCCTGCCAATCGCTGACATTGGGCACCACGAAACACGCCGCACCAGGCACGGCGCGCTGCATTTGAGCGCGCGGCAAGGGAACGATGTTGATATTGGCGTCCTTGCTGTCGGTGATAGTGATATTGATCCCGGCCTCGCTGCGCAGACGCTGCAAGAGCCGCTCCAAATCGGGGGCCAGAGAGGCAGGTGATCGGCCAACAACCCGCAGGTCTATCGGGCCCTCGAAGCGGGTCATCACGTCGAGTTCGCGACCGCTTTCCATCATGAAGCTCAATTCAAGGAAATCACGCGCAATGTCGGTGTTTGACCGCAGCGGGCGCTGAATCGGCGCGGGCGCGAACATCTTCATCGGGGGCAAGCGGTCGACCGAAGTCGTGGCCTGACGGCTGGGCACATCGACGGAGCCTACGGGCGCACAGCCACTGAGAACAAACAACGAGGCTACTAGCCATCTGCGCGCGATCAAACCTTGCATTAGGCGGGCCGGTTGTATCGGATAAAGGGCGTCAAAACCCCGACGCGGTCATAGAGCTTGCGCGCGTTGGCATTGAAATCCTGCGTAAGCCAGTAGACCGACGGAGATCCTGCGGCATCAGCTGCGGCATAAACAGCCTCAATGAGGCGCCGGCCGAGACCGGTGCCGCGTTCGGTGGGTTCGACGTAGAGGTCCTGAAGATAGCAGGTGTTATCCACTCGCCAGAGATGGCGATGATAGAGAAAGTGTACGAGCCCCACGAGCCGTCCGTTCCGCTCTGCCACAAGACCGTTGAACTCGGTCGGGTTCGACGAAAGCAGCCTGCCGAATGCGGTGCGGTGGAGGTCGGTGGGTTTATAGGTGTTGTAAAACGCCAGATAGTCGCGCCAGAGAGCGGACCATTGGTCAAAATCATCCTCAACGGGCGCACGCAGGTGCACCTCACTCGTTCTGTTCTGCACGGGCCTGCCATCCCATATTTTATTATTAAGGGAAGGTGTACGAATCGAATGGGGCAGAATCTGGCGCTAATTGTGGCGCAAATGTGGCGGCGATGTTTTGCCAGTTTTTATCTACCGCTGCCGGCGCGCCATAAAGGCCAGTTTCTCAAAGAGATGCACATCCTGCTCGTTCTTGAGCAGCGCCCCGTGCAGTTTCGGAAGGGCCGACGCCCCGTCGCGCCGGATGTCATCGGCGCTGAGGTCTTCGGCCAACAGCAGCTTGAGCCAATCGATCACCTCTGATGTCGACGGTTTCTTCTTGAGGCCGGCCGTTTCGCGGATCTCGTAGAATTGCGTCAGCGCTTCGGTCAGCAGGCTGTCCTTGATGCCGGGGTGGTGGACCTCGACGATCTTGCGCATCACCTCAGTCTCAGGAAAGCGGATGTAATGGAAAAAGCAGCGGCGCAAAAAGGCGTCCGGCAGCTCTTTTTCGTTGTTCGAGGTGATGATGACTACGGGGCGGTTCACGGCGCGCACGGTCTCGCCGGTCTCGTAGACATGGAATTCCATCCGGTCGAGTTCCTGCAGAAGGTCGTTCGGAAATTCGATGTCGGCCTTGTCGATTTCATCGATCAGGAGAACGACTTTTTCAGGCGAGGTGAACGCCTGCCAGAGCTTCCCGCGCTTGATGTAATTGGCCACGTCTTTGACGCGCTCGTCGCCCAATTGGCTGTCCCGCAGACGGCTGACGGCGTCGTATTCATATAGCCCCTGTTGTGCCCGCGTGGTTGACTTGATGTGCCATTCGACCATCTCAAGTCCCAAGGATGCCGCAACTTGCCGGGCCAGTTCTGTCTTGCCCGTGCCGGGTTCGCCCTTCACCAAAAGAGGGCGTTCGAGAGTCACCGCAGCATTCACGGCGACAGAGAGGTCGTCGGTAGCGATGTACGTTTCTGTGGAGGTGAATTTCATGGCGACTCGTCGTTTTTAAGAGGTTGCGCGGAAAATCCGAGCGACGTTGTTCACTTATCTGGTAAACAGCCGGTTTCCAGTGTTTTTCGCTAGTGACAACGCTACGGCAAGGGGATATGCGCTCCTCAAAAGGGCGCTTTCGGGTGGGGAGCCCGGCGGTGCCAACGCTGCCAAGCGCTCGCTCGTACTGGTGGCTCAGCTATAAAAAAAAGGGTGCCGCCATGAAAGCCGAAGTTTTCCTACCAGACGACTACCGACCTGCCGAAGATGAGCCCTTCATGAATGATCGGCAGATCGAGTATTTCCGGCGCAAGCTGCTGGCTTGGAAATCCGACCTCGTTTCCGACAGCCGCGACACCATCGAAGGCATGAAGGACAGTACGCGTAACATCCCAGACATCGCCGACCGCGCGAGCGAGGAAACCGACCGGGCGCTGGAACTGCGCACGCGGGACCGTCAGCGCAAGCTGGTCGCCAAGATCGACAGCGCGCTGCGCCGTATCGACGAAGGCGAATACGGGTATTGTTCGGAGACCGGCGATCCGATCTCGCTAAAGCGCCTGGACGCGCGTCCCATCGCTACGATGTCGCTCGAAGCGCAGGAACGTCATGAACGCCGCGAAAAGGTTCATCGCGACGACTAAAGCTTCGAGCAAGCTTTGACGGACAAATCTCGTATAAATAGTAGCGTCGCTATCATAGGCGGCGGATTGGGCGGCCTCTGTGCCGCCCTTGCTTTTCGGAAACTCGGTGCAACGGTCACCGTCTATGAGGCAGCCGATGCCTTTACCGAGGTCGGCGCAGGCATTCAGGTGTCGAGCAACGGGCTGCGCGTGTTGCGCGCCCTGGGTGTTGAGGTCGTTGGGGCCTATCGATCCAAGGGCATGGTCCTTCACGACCATCTGGGCCGCCGCGTGGCGATCCTGCCCAACAATGAAACCCGCGAGGTGCGACTCTTTCACCGGGCAGAGCTTTTGGCGCTGCTCGAGGCGGCCTGTCGGGAGGCAGGGGTTGCACTGCGTTTGGGCGCGCGGGTGAGCGCGGTGGCGCCGCCCGAGGCTGATCTTGTCGTAGCCGCTGACGGGGTAAAATCGGTTTTCAGGGGTCTGGTGGCCCCCGAACTTGCAGCGCCCGTGTTCTCGGGGCAGGCAGCATGGCGCGCCACTGTGGTGCCCCCAAACCCGGTCAAAGAGGCCGGTGTCAGCGTTTATATGGGGGCCGGGGCCCATGTGGTGGTTTACCCCATGCGGGGCGGTGAGTTGATCAACCTCGTTGCGGGCGAGGATACTAGCGCCGTCGATAGCGAAGGCTGGATGCAGGAAGTCCCGCAAGCCGCTATGATCGAAAGATTTTCTTCATTTGGCGGCCCGGTTGGCGAGCTGATCTCTCGGGCCGAGAAAGTGCATCGCTGGGGGCTCTACAATCACGCGCTGCCGCGTCGTTGGTCTGCTGGCAATGTTGTGCTTCTCGGCGACGCAGTCCACGCGATGCTGCCCTATTTAGCGCAAGGTGCCTGCATGGCCTTTGAGGATGCCTATGCGTTGGCTCAGTGCTGGGCAAAATATGATGATCCGGACGCGGCCTTGGGTGCCTATGAGCGCCTCCGCGCGCCCCGCGTGGCGCGGGTCATGCAGGAAGTGCGGGCCAACGCGACCCGGTTTCACCACGGCAATCCGGTGGCGCGGATGATTGGTCACGGGGGGCTGAGGGCGGTGAGCACACTGGCGCCTGGCCTCATCGCGCGGCGATTTGACTGGCTCTACAATTACGACGTGACGCGCGCGGTCTGAGCGCCGTCGGCGGGCCGCGGTGCGTCGAAACTCTCTGATTTCATGGCACTTTATGGTCGCCACATGGCTTTTCCGCCGGAGTCTTGCGCCCGTGGTGAGGCATCGACGTGCCAGGGGGCGGCCCGTCGATTGCGCGGCGGCTTCGCCTTGATTCCGCGCAGGGGCGGCTCAGGCCGCCAGTTTCAGCCAGATGGGCACGTGGTCCGAGGGTTTCGTCCCGGCGCGGACGTCCCGGTCGATCTGGCAGTCTTCGAGCAAATCCGCGCATTCGGGCGTCAAAAGGAAGTGGTCGATGCGGATCCCGTCATCGCGATCCCATGCCCCGCGCTGGTAATCCCAAAAGGAATAATGCCCCGGGCCGGGCGTGCGAGCACGGAACGCCTCGGTAAAGCCCAGATTCACAATCTCACGCCACGCCGCGCGCGATTCCGGCCGGAAAAGCGCGTCCTCGCGCCAGTTTTCCGGCTTTTTAGCGTCTTCGAGCTGCGGGATGATGTTGTAATCCCCGGCCATCAGCGCCGGCTCCTCGGCCGCCAGCAGCGCCTCGGCCCGCGCCTTCAAACGCTTCATCCAGGCGAGTTTGTAGTCGAATTTCGGCCCCGGCGCGGGGTTCCCGTTTGGCAGATAAAGCCCGCAGATACGAACGGCCTTTTCACCGACAACAGTGGCCTCGATCCAGCGCGCCTGTTCGTCCTCATCATCGCCCGGAAGGCCCCGTGTGACGTCCTCAAGTGGCAGTTTCGACAGGATCGCCACCCCGTTAAAGCTCTTTTGCCCATGGGTTTCGACGTTGTAGCCGCGATCTTCAAAGATCTCGCGCGGGAACGCCTCGTCCACGGATTTGATCTCTTGCAGGATGGCGACCTCGGGCTGAGCCTCGTCGAGCCAGGCCGGCAGGGCCTCGGCGCGGGCTTTGATCCCGTTAATGTTGAATGACGCGATTTTCATGGGAATTGCATCGCCCAAAGCGGGGCGTCACGCAATCTGAAACTCGTCAAAAGATCCGGATGCGGTCGCGGTCAACGACCTCGCCGTCGATCAAGAGTACGGCATAGGCATCCGTGGCTGGCATTCCAAAAGGGATCAGATCGACGCGAACGCGCGTATGAGTGCCCGCGCTGATTTCTGTGCTGCCCAGGACCTCGCCATCCCATGTCTGAACTTGGACGACCGCGTCTTCTTCTGCGCGGACGACTTTGACGTCGTAGTAGCTATCGCTCTGGCTCGCAGGGACCAGTATGCCAAAAGAATTGCTGGCACTGGCAGCCGTGGCGCCAATGGCCAGGATCGAGGCGGTAATAAGCATTTTCATGGCGAACTCCTTTGCCGTGCAAATAGTCACCTGCGGCTCATTTGGAATGGCCGGCTCGTTAACAGATGCGTTAGATTGAAAAAGACGTGCCGCAGCCGCAGCTGGCAGTGGCGTTGGGGTTTTCGATGATGAACCGCGCGCCGATGAGCTCTTCTTCGAAATCGATGACGGCATCGGCAAGAAATGGCAGGGACACGCTGTCGATCACTACCTTTTCGCCCTGACCCTCGAGCACGAGGTCGTCGTCGCCCGGTTCGTCGTCCAGATTGATTTCGTACTGAAAGCCGGAGCAGCCGCCACCCTCGACCGCCACACGCAGCACTTTGCCGTTATCGGCAGCGCCGATTTCGGAAAGGCGCTCGAACGCGCGTTCGGTAACTTTTGGGGGCAGGGTCAGCATCGATGCTTCCACGGTTGCAATAGCGTCCCCAGCATATAGGCAGGGGCGGCGGCGACACAAGCCGTGACAAAGGCAACAAGTGGCGGGAACCAGTGGCAGATGGCGGCCCCTTACTCTGACAGCCCCGCGGTTTCGCGTGGGCGGCTTTATGATGAACCGGAAAGCGCGCATCGCTCGTGCTTTCAACGCGACCGCGACCGGATCATCCATTCCAGCGCCTTTCGGCGGCTGAAACACAAGACCCAGGTCTTTGTGGAGGATGAGGGCGACTACTACCGCACGCGGCTGACCCATTCTATCGAGGTGGCGCAGGTGGCGCGCACGATTGCCGGGCATTTGGGGCTCGATACTGAGCTGACCGAGGCCGTGGCGCTGGCCCATGATCTGGGCCACACGCCCTTTGGTCACACGGGCGAGGACGCGCTCCATGCGTTGATGGCGCCCCATGGCGGCTTTGACCACAATGCCCAGGCGATCCGCATCGTGAGCGCGCTAGAAAGGCACTACGCAGAATGGGATGGGTTGAATCTGACATGGGAGACGTTGGAGGGCATCGCCAAACATAACGGTCCCGTCACCGGCGATCTGCCCTATGCGCTGGCCGACTACAACGCGCGCCATGATCTGGAGCTCAATACCCATGCCAGCGCAGAGGCGCAGGTGGCGGCGCTCTCGGATGATGTGGCCTATAACAACCACGACCTGATGGACGGGCTGCGCGCGGGGCTCTTTAACGACGAAGAGATCGTCACACTGCCCATCGTGGGCGACTGCTATGGCGCGGTGGACGCGAAATATCCCGGCCTCGACCCGAAACGACGCCGCCACGAGGCGCTCCGACGGGTGTTTGGCGTCATGGTCGAGGACGTGATCGCCACTTCTGAGGCGCATCTGAAAGCCTCCGGAGCGCAGTCCGCACAGGACATCCGCGACCTCGGGCGGTCGGTCATCCGCTTTTCCGACGCGCTTTGGTCGGACCTTCAGGTGCTCCGTAAATTTCTCTTTGCCCGCATGTACCGCGCGCCGTCGGTGATGGAAAAACGGGCCGAGGTGACGCGCATCGTCGAGGACCTCTTTCCGTTCTTCATGGCAGAGCCCCGCAACCTGCCGAGCGCCTGGCAGGCCGATATCGAGGCGGCCGAGCACCAAACCGCGCTGGCGCGCCTGGTATCGGACTACATCGCAGGCATGACGGACCGCTTTGCCACGCAGGAACACGCCCGGCTGATCGGCATCCGTTGACCACGCCCGCCCGCGTGGTATTGGACGCGCTCGATAAAGGATGAGACCATGAACCTCTTTGCCGATATTCGCGTGCTGGTGACCGATGCGCTTGATGCGCTCGTGGCCGATGGCGTGCTGCCCGCTGATCTGGACTACAGAAACGTTGCAGTAGAGCCACCGCGAGACGCCGCCCACGGCGATATGGCAACGAACGCGGCGATGGTGTTGGCAAAACCCGCCAAGGCGAAGCCGCGCGATATCGCCGAGGCGCTTGCCGCCAAGCTGACCCAGGACGCGCGGATCACGCGGGCCGAGGTGGCAGGCCCGGGGTTTTTGAACCTTGATCTGGCGCCCGAGGACTGGGTGGGGCTCGTCCAGTCGATCCTGACCACAGGCACCGAATACGGGCGTTCTACGCTTGGCGCGGGCCAGAAAGTGAATGTCGAATATGTCTCGACCAATCCCACGGGCCCCCTCCATGTCGGTCACACGCGCGGGGCGGTCTTTGGGGACGCGCTGGCCTCTCTGCTGGAATATGCCAGCTACGACGTCACCCGCGAATACTACATCAATGATGGCGGCGCGCAGGTCGATGTCCTCGCGCGGTCGGTCTACCTCCGTTACCTCGAAGCGCACGGGCAGGCCGTGGCGTTCGAAGACGGCACCTATCCGGGTGACTACCTGATCGAGGTCGGTGAGGCGCTCAAGGACAAGGTCGGAGACGCCTATGTAGGCAAGGGCGAGGATGTCTGGCTCGTCGAGATCCGCGAGTTTGCCACCGACGCCATGATGGACCTGATCCGCGCTGATCTGGCGCTTTTGGGTGTCGAACAGGACGTCTTCTTTTCTGAAAAATCTCTCTACGGGACGGGCCGGATCGAAGACGCCATCGAGCGCCTCGATCAGCAGGGTCTGATCTATGAAGGCGTGCTGGAGCCGCCCAAGGGAAAGAAGCCCGAGGATTGGGAGCCGCGCGAGCAGACGCTGTTCAAATCGACCGAGCATGGCGACGATGTCGACCGGCCGATCAAGAAATCGGACGGCTCCTGGACCTACTTTGCGCCGGATATCGCCTACCATTTTGACAAGGTCGAACGGGGCTATGACGCGCTGATCGACGTCTTTGGCGCGGATCACGGCGGCTACGTCAAACGGATGAAGGCGGCTGTGAGCGCGCTGAGCGAGGGCAAGACCCCGCTCGATATCAAGCTCACTCAGCTGGTGAAACTGCTCAAAGGCGGCGAGCCGTTCAAGATGTCGAAACGGGCAGGGACCTTTGTCACCGCGCGCGATATGATCGATCTCGTGGGCCGGGACGCGATCCGTTTCGTGATGCTGACCCGCAAAAACGACGCGCCGCTCGATTTCGACGTCGATCTGGTCAAGCAGACCAATAACGACAACCCGGTCTACTACGTGCAATACGCCCACGCGCGGGTGCAGTCCGTGCTTGCCAAGGCCACGGCGCAGGGCATGGACATGTCCGACGCGGCGCTTGCCTCGGCGGCGCGTCTCGATCACGAGGCCGATGTCACGGTGGCCAAAAAGCTCGCCGAATGGCCGCGTCTGGTGGAGATCGCCGTGCGCACGAACGAGCCGCACAGGATCGCATTTTACCTCCAGGAACTCACCGCCAAGTTCAACACGCGCTATTCCATGGGCCGCGACAGCGACGCCCTGAAATTCTTGCAGGAAGGCAACACTTCGGAATCGCAGGCGAAAATCGCCGTCATTCGTGCCGTAGCCGTTGTTATTTCAGCAGGATTAGGTATCTTGGGCGTATCGGCACCGGACGAAATGCGCTGAGTTAAGGGCGCTTCACAAAAACAGTTCGGGCCAGAGGCAGAGTTCAAGAGACCACCGACCGCAAAGGTTGGGGCAGTGAGGCTGATATGGCAGAGCTGGACTACGGCGTACATCCGGCAGGGCAACCGGCACCGGCAGAGAGCTACAAGCTCCGTGCTGGGGCATTCATCAATATTCTGGGCGGGATCGTTTCTCTCGCGCTCATCGGCGGCATTGTGGTCTGGGGCTACCAGATCATTTCCCGCGATGTGAGCGGGGTTCCCGTCGTGCAGGCCCTCGACGGGCCCATGCGCAAGGCGCCAGAGACGCCGGGCGGGCAGGCCGCTGATCATCAGGGTCTGGCCGTCAATGAGGTCGCCGCGCTTGGCACCGCGGGTGCGCCCCGTGACAGTGTCACGCTGGCACCGGCGGCGGTGACGCTCACGGACGAAGACAGCGTTCAGGCCGAACTGGTATCTGCCACCGTAGCCGTCGAGGCTGCGTCTGAGGTTGCCGAAGTGGCAGTTACAGAGCTGGCCGAAGCAGAGCAGCCCACCGAGGCAGAGCTTCTCGCCGCCATTCTGGCCGAAAATCCCGCGCCTCTCGCGCCGGTCGAAGAGGCGGATACCGCCGTGGAAGCCCAGCCAGCCGTGCTCGACCTCGGTCCCGGTGTCACGCGGTCCTTGCGCCCGCAGATCCGGCCGAAACGTGATGCCTCCGCCGTGGTCGTGCAGGCTTCGGCATCTACAAACACCCTCGATATCGATCCCGCGACGATACCGGCTGGCACCCGCCTCGTGCAGCTCGGTGCCTTTGACAGCGCCGAGGTGGCGCGCAGCGAATGGGATCGCCTGAACGGCCAGTTTGGCGACTTCATGGCGGGCAAATCCCGCGTTGTTCAAGAAGCCAACAAGGCGGGACAGACGTTCTATCGCCTCCGCGCCCATGGCTTTGAAGACGTGGCCGACGCGCGACGCTTCTGTTCTGCCCTTGTGGCGCAGAACGCGGCCTGTATCCCCGTTCTGTCGCAGTAAATCATGGCCGGGGCCTACATCCTTGGATGCGAAGGCCCCGCGCTGACGGCGGCGGAAGCCTCGTTTTTCCGCGCCGCGGATCCCTGGGGGTTCATCCTTTTTCAGCGCAATATTGAAAGCAAGGCGCAAGTCAGCGCCCTGACGGCGGCCCTGCGCGAGGCCGTGGGCCGTGACGCGCCGGTGCTGATCGACCAGGAAGGAGGGCGCGTGCAGCGCATGTGGCCCCCGGTCTGGCACCAGCATCCACCGGCGCTCGACATGTGCGAGGCCGCCGCTGACGTCGAACGGGCCATGTATCTGCGCGGACGCCTGATCGCGGCAGAGCTCTATGAGATCGGCATCGATGTGAACTGCGCGCCGTTGGGCGACATCGCCGACGACACCACCCATCCCCGCCTTCTCAACCGCTGCTATGGCACTGATGCCGCCAGCGTCGCCACACGGGGCCGCGCGCTAACCGACGGACAGCTGGCAGGCGGCGTCCTGCCGGTGCTGAAACACATCCCCGGCCACGGATCCTCGACCAAGGACAGCCACGTGGACTTACCAGTGGTCACGCGCAGCGCCGAGGAACTCAGCGCTCGCGATTTTGCACCTTTCAAGGCGCTGAGCGACCTGCCGATGGGCATGACCGCCCACCTGATCTTTCAGGCCTACGACGGCAGCCTACCGGCCACGACATCGCCCACCATGCACCGCGTTATCCGCGAAGAGATCGGCTTTGGCGGGCTGCTCATGACCGACGATCTGTCCATGGAGGCGCTCAGCGGATCGGTCACCGACCGCTGCCGCGCGGCGCTCGGCGCGGGCTGCGATCTGATCCTGCACTGCAACGGCGAACTCCCCGAGATGGAGGAGGTCGCCGCCTTTGGCGCGATGACGCCGGAGGCCACCAAACGGGCCGAGGCCGCACTTTCCTGGCGCAAAGCCCCCGACAACGTTGACATTGCAGCGCTCACCCGTGAATTTCGCACCCTGACGGAAGGGACCGCGCCATGAGCGACAGCATTCTAGACACCAGCGTGGCCGACCGCGTCGCGGCGGAGGCGCTGATCGTCGATGTCGATGGGTTCGAAGGCCCTCTGGACCTGCTGCTGACGCTCTCGCGCACGCAAAAGGTCGACCTGCGCAAGATCTCGGTCTTGCAACTGGCAGAGCAGTATCTGGCCTTTGTCGAGAAAGCCAAGGAACTGCGCATTGAACTCGCCGCGGACTACCTCGTCATGGCGGCCTGGCTTGCGTTCCTGAAATCGCGCCTACTCCTGCCTCCGGACCCCTCGGAAGAGGGCCCATCAGGCGAAGAGCTCGCTGCGCATCTGGCTTTCCAGCTCGAGCGTTTGCAGGCCATGCGCGATGCTTCCGCCCGGCTCATGGGCCGTGACCAGCTGGGCCGCGACTTCTTTTCCCGGGGGATTACCGAGGACGTCACGCGGTCGCGTCGGGTCACGTACACGGCCAATGTCCTCGACCTGATGCAGGCCTATGCCCGTATCCGCACCAAGGACGAATTCCGCCCACTGAGCTTTGACACCCGTGAGAGCATCCTGACCATGGAACAGGCCCTCGACCGGATGCGCGGCCTGATCGGTTTTGCCGGCGAATGGACCGACATCATGAGCTATCTGCCCGACGACTGGGCGGGCGACCCGAAACGGCGTCGCTCTGCCACCGCGTCGACCTTTGCAGCCACGCTGGAATTGGTGAAGGAAGGCAAGCTGGAGCTACGCCAGCAAGAAACCTTTGCACCTTTGCAAATCCGCGCCAAAGGGGGGGCGAATGGCTGAGGAAGAAAGCCTTTTCGAGGCGCCGCCCATCGCGGAACAGGAACGCATGGTCGAGGCGATCCTCTTTGCCAGTGCAGAACCGGTAACCGTGCGCGACATGCTGGGACGTATGCCTCACGGGTCCGACCCGGCTGAGGCGATCGTGCACCTGCGAAAGCGTTACGAGGGCCGGGGCGTCAATGTCATCAAGGTAGGCGACGCCTGGGCGATCCGCACCGCCGCCGATCTCGGTTTTCTCATGCAGAAAGAGACCGTGGAGACGCGCAAGCTCAGCCGGGCGGCGATCGAGACGCTGGCGATCATCGCCTACCACCAGCCGGTGACGCGCGCCGAGATCGAAGAGATCCGCGGAGTATCCGTGTCACGCGGTACTGTTGACCAACTTCTTGAATTGGAATGGATCAAGCTAGGTCGACGTCGTATGACACCGGGGCGGCCTGTGACGTTCATCGTTACCGAAGGCTTCCTGGATCATTTCGGCCTCGAATCCGCGCGTGATCTGCCGGGTCTCAAGGAACTGCGCCAGGCAGGATTGCTGGAAAACCGGCCGCCACCGGGCGCGGGCGAAGAAACGACAGAGCTTGAAAACGAGGGCGAAGAGCCCGATCTTTTTGAGGATGACCCTGAAAATGCCACAGAAGAAGGGCATGAACACGGCGAAACGGACGACGACGACATCGAAAGCCACAGAGAGGCGGAGCTATGAACAGCAACCAACTGATAAACATGGTCATGCGCCTTTTCATGCGCAAAGTCATCAACAAGGGCTTGGACAAAGGTTTTGATATGGCCGCTGGTGGCCGAAAAAAGCCGCGCCAAGGTGAGCATCAAGGCATAAGCGCGCAAGACCGCGCCGAAATGCAGGCCATGCAACAGACCAGGAAACGTACTAAGCAGGCAATGCGGGTCGGGCGGCGGATGTCGAAGTTCTAACACCTCGCGCTGCGGACCATTGGTTCGGTTTTAGCCGACCGGGCCCTTCCAACGGGCCAGAGCTTCCCGCTAATGTGTGTGGAAATGGTCCCCTTGGGCGTGCTCGTGGTCGTTTTGATGTTTGAGCAAGGTCTCCCTCAACTCCACCACACTTTCAAAGCTGCGCATATCTTCGGGTAATCCGACCGGCTCCATCAAAAAGTCGGGGATCGGGGACTGATAGGTGAACCCTTCGGTGCGGCCATCAAAGTCGGCTTTCACCTCAGCGCGGAACTCTTCGTCTGTGAAGATATCCCAGCCAAGCAAGGCAAGGTTTGTGGCCGCCGTGATCGCGGCCTTGTCGCCAATGGTGGTGCCGTGGCTCGCTGTGGCCATCCAGGTGTGGAGGCCCACGTTCTGCGGGATACTGGCGACAACGACGCCCATGGTCGGGACCAGCCAGCTCACATCGCCGACATCGGTGCTTCCCCCAGTAGTGGGCTCATTGACGAGAGGCAGCAGGATTTCGGACATGCCCGTCGGTTCGAGGCTGGCATTGGTCTGGAGCGTGCGGGCAAACTCCTGTTCTTCGTCGGTGAACTCCGGTGGGCCCACCCGTTCCATGTGGCTTTGCATCCGCTCCGCCATCGGGGTGTTCGGTAAAAGGTCGTACATCCCGTAAAACGGCACAAAGAGGGTCGAGGTCTGGGTCATCAGCGCCGCACCCTGCGCCATCTGTTCGAGCCACTCGACCCCGGCGTTCACATCCGCGCGCGTAGCATCGCGGAAAGTGAGCTGTACTGATGCGTAATCAGGCACGATATTGGGGGCCTGACCGCCATCACGGATCACGTAGTGGATCCGCGCGGTGGGTTTAACATGCTCACGCATGTTGTTGACACCATGCAGGAAAAGCTCGACGGCATCGAGTGAACTGCGCCCCTCCCACGGTGTGTTCCCGGCATGGGATGTCTTGCCCTGAAATTCGATGAGTATTTGCTGTTGGGCCGAGGTGCGGACGTTCATTGTGCCGGTGGCCGGGCCGGGGTGCCAGTGAAGGATCGCATCGACATCCTCAAAGATGCCCTCGCGCGCCATGTAAACCTTGGCGCCTTCGGTTTCTTCAGCGGCCCCGCCATAGACCCGGATCCGTCCGGGGGTGCCGGTTTCCTGCAGGAGGTTCTTCAACGCAAGCGCCGCCCCGAGGGCGCCGGCGCCGATCAGGTTATGGCCACAGCCATGGCCCGACAGAACCCCGTCCTGGCGCGGCTGCAACATCGGCACCGCCTCGTTGCCCAGCCCGGGCAGCGCATCGTATTCGAGGAATATACCCAGCACAGGCCCTTCGCTGCCGTATTCAGCCACGAAGGCGGTGGGAACGTTTGCGATGCTCTCGGCCGTGATCTCGAACTCGTTCATCCTGAGCAGACCCTTGAGCATTTCGGAGGACTCAACCTCTACAAACGATAGTTCAGCCAGGTGCCAGAGCCGAGAGGCAACGTCGATGACGGTGGGAGATACCTCCTCAACCTCGCGGATCACATCCTCGGCAGTCACGCTTTGCTCTTGCGCGGTGACAGAGCGAACGCCGATGGTCAGTGCTGCGGCCGCGGCAAGCACGGCGGCGTAGGTGAGTGCAGTGCGGTGAAGGGAGGTACTGGGCATCATGATGCAACCTGTCGCTGTGGTTAAGAAACCAGCGGCTGCGCCTGAATACTGTGGGTGAACCGCATAACTAACCGGGTCAGTTAGGAAAAGCATGGTTCGCGACGGCGGGATATGTAAAGTTTTCCGCGGTTTTGGCCGATATGCGGTGCCACGACACGTTCTAAACCGACCAGAAATCGGGCAGCATTTGTTAGTACCCAGAAAAGCAATCCTTCAAACGCGTATCGGACCCCGGGGGACCGACGGGTAGACTGGTCAGGTAAGGTGACCGCAGAAGTTGGTCGCTCGCCATTGCGTTGATTGCCTATCCGCGGCCTCGCATTCGGGGGCTATCGCCGGTCTGGAGGGAGCGACCTCTTTTGCCAGTGCGGCGCTGTGTTTGTCATCACTCGGTTTGGGCGTGGCTTTCCTTTATCTCTCAGCATCTGTTCTAGATTTGCGTCGGGGTTGTAGAGCAGTTGTTGGACGGATGCGCCAATGTCCGCATCCCCCTGGTCAATGCGCCCACGTGCCCAATCCTTGGTCAAAGCAGTTTTTCGAGCCGCCCGCTCTGTCCTCAATGACGGCATTGTCTTTGGCCAGTTCGTCTCAGGCCCTAAGGTAGACGCAAGGCTATGGGAGCTTTCTCCGAGGAGGGAACCAAATGGCAATAATTAGCGGCGCGATCTGGCGCGCACAGGAGAAAAGGCGAAAGACCATGTCCGGGGCGGTGCGGCAAACAGCGCCAGGCAAGTTCATCAAGCTTCGCCATGGTCAAACCCATTACCGGCTGGATGGGGACCCTCGGCACCCGCTGCTTGTGTGCATTCACGGGTGGTCAACGGCCAGCTATGTTTGGGAACCCTTGAGGGAGCCGCTGCGCGACAAGAAATACCGCCTGTTGACCTATGATCTCTACGGGCGCGGTTACTCGGACAGGCCTGACCTGCCACATTCGGCGGAACTTTTTACGACACAGCTCGCCGAACTCCTGAGCAATCTTGGCCTCGATCGTGCGGCTATCAATGTGCTCGGGTATTCGATGGGCGGCGCCATCGCGGCGCGTTTTGTGAGCCAGAGGCTCGATCAAGTAGAGAAATTGGCGCTGATCGCACCCGCCGGCATGGCTGTGCAGCTGCCGGGCCTGCGGGCCTTTGCAAAGCGCAATCCAAAACTGGTAGATTCCCATCTTCTGGCGCTGTTGCCGGTCGTATTGCGCCGTCAATTCAAAGCCGAGGCCGGGCGCGCGCGGCGCAATCAGGACGTTTTCGACATCATCCAAAACCAGCTCAGCGAGCTGGATCACAAGGGTTATGTCCCCGCGCTTTTGTCGTCGCTAAACGGGGTCTTGTCCGCACAAATGGAACGGGAACATTGCGACATAGCGCGATCCAGTGTCGCTGTTCGCGCCGTTTTTGCGGATGAGGACACCACGATACCGACACCGCCAGCAAAGCAGCTCTTTGACACCTGGAACCCCAACAGCGTCAGTCGGTTGATCCGTGGTGTCGGGCACAGTGTGACCTATACACATCCCGATGAGATCATGGCCGAAATCGACGACTTTCTGTAGATCCGCAGCTTAGGCTCGGAAGTGCTTGGACAGTTTCAGACCCTGGCCCTGATAGTTTGATTTGAGCCCTGCGCCATAGAGCATCTCTGGCCGCTCTGACATGCGCTCATAGACCAGACGGCCTACGATTTGCCCGTGTTCCAGCACAAATGGTGCCTCATGGCAGCGGACCTCCAGCACCCCGCGCGATCCTTGTCCGTCCGCGTCGGCGTGGCCGAACCCCGGGTCAAAGAAACCGGCATAATGCACGCGGAATTCACCCACCATGGCGAGGTAGGGTGCCATTTCGGCGGCGTAATCGGGCGGGATAGTAACCGCCTCGCGGCTCACCAGAATGTAAAACGCGCCGGGGTCGAGGATAATG
>JBCDKE010000058.1:0-19581 GCA_038747015.1 Pseudomonadota bacterium | reverse complement strand
GTAAGGGCCGCACCAAAGGCTGTCAACGCCACGACAAGGCTGCATAAGGCCACGAGCGCCGATAGAGGAACACTTCATGAAAAATCATTTGATACTGGCGGCTGTTTGGGCGGCTTTTGCTCTGCCCGCAGCAGCGCAGGACGTTACCCCGGACACGGTGGTCGCCACGGTCAATGGTGAGGACATCACTATGACCCACGTGCTCGATATTCACCGCCAATTGCCGGACCAATATCGTAACATCCCCGCGGAAACGCTCTATCAAGGCATCGTTGACCAGCTAATCCAACAACGCGCTATGGCCGCATCCGTCGAAGAACCCGCCTGGATAGACGAAGCTCTGGAAAACCAGCGTGCCGCGCTCCTAGCCGGGATCGTCATGGGCGAGGCCGATCTAAATGTAGTTTCCGAAGAAAATATCGCCGCTGCCTATGATGCGCAGTTCGGCGATTTCGAAGGCGAGCGCGAATTCAACGCATCTCACATTCTCGTGGAAACTGAAGAAGAGGCCGCCTCCCTTATCGAACAGATCGACGCCGGAGGCGATTTCGCAGCCCTCGCGCAAGAGTTTTCCACCGGTCCTTCCGGCCCGCGCGGCGGCGAACTCGGCTGGTTCGGCGAGGGCATGATGGTCCCCGAATTCGAAGCTGCCGTACTAGCGCTCGAAGTGGGCGGCGTCTCACCCCCCGTCCAAACGCAGTTCGGCTGGCACGTGGTCAAACTCAACGACGCGCGCAGCCAGCCCGCACCGTCGCTCGACGAGGTTCGTGCCGACATCGAAGGCCAGCTTCGCAGCGAGGCGCTTCAGGCCCGCATGGACGAACTGCTCGACGTAGCCGACGTCAACCGCGTCGAAGGTATCGACCCCGAGGCGCTCAACACCCTGGACGTGTTTGGCCAATGAGCCTCCCCGTTTCCCCCCTCGCCCCGCCCGCGGGGTTTCCAGACCTGCCAGCGGTCGGGGGCGTACGCTTTGCCGCTGCCGCCGCGGGGGTGAAATATCAGGGCCGTGATGACGTGATGCTCGCGGTGATGGACCCGGGCACCGCGGTTGCCGGGGTCTTCACCCGCTCCGCCACACGCGCCGCCCCGGTTCTGGATTGTCACGCCAAACTTGGCGGGGCCACAGAGACGGGCGCGGCCTTCCTCGTCAATTCCGGCAACGCCAACGCGTTTACAGGAAAATCCGGTCAGGCCTCGGTCGAGGCACTCACCGCCAAGGTCGCCGCCAGCACCGATGTGCCGTCCGACCGCGTTTTCACCGCCTCCACCGGCGTGATCGGGGAAACCCTACCCCACGACAAAATCGCCGCGAAACTCGACGGCATGGCGGCCCACCTTTCTCCAGAGGCCAGCGAGCCTGCCGCGCGGGCCATCATGACGACGGACACATTCGCCAAAGGGTCTGCCGCCACCTGCGATGTGAACGGCCAAACGGTGACGATCACGGGATTCGCCAAGGGATCGGGCATGATCGCGCCCGACATGGCGACGATGCTTGTCTACATATTCACGGACGCCGCCTACGATCAGGCCGCGCTACAGACGCTCGTGTCAGCCACCTCGGACCGCACGTTCAACTGCATTACGGTGGATAGCGACACGTCGACCTCCGACACGCTGCTCATGGGCGCCACCGGGGCCTCAGGCACGGACGCCACCGGCGACGCGGGCTTTGCACAGGCGCTCGAGAACCTGATGATGGACCTCGCCCATCAGGTCGTCCGCGACGGCGAAGGCGCGACCAAATTCGTCGAGGTCGCCGTTTCCGGTGCTGCCTCCGATGCCGACGCAAAACGCGCGGCCCTGGCCATCGCCAACTCGCCCCTAGTGAAAACCGCCATCGCCGGCGAAGATCCGAACTGGGGCCGCATTGTCATGGCCGTCGGCAAAAGCGGCGCAACCGCCGACCGCGACCTGCTCTCGATCCGCTTTGGCGACGTTCTCGTAGCCGAAAAGGGCTGGGTCGCCGACAGCTACCGCGAAGAAGACGGCGCAGCCTATATGAAGCAGCAGGAACTGGAGATCTCCGTCGATCTCGGCGTCGGCGACGGCCACGCCCGCGTCTGGACCTGCGACCTGACCCATCAGTACATCACGATCAACGCGGATTACCGCTCGTGAAGGTGGTCCTCGTCTCCGCCGTGGCACTCATTGATGTCGACGGCCGCGTCCTTCTGGCCCAACGGCCCGAGGGTAAAAGCATGGCCGGCCTCTGGGAGTTTCCCGGCGGCAAGGTCGAGCCCGGCGAAACCCCCGAGGTCGCGCTGATCCGCGAGCTGCAAGAAGAACTCGGCATCGACACATGGGAAAGCTGCCTCGCGCCGCTGACCTTCGCCAGCCACAGCTACGACGATTTCCACCTTCTGATGCCGGTCTTTGCCTGCCGCAAATGGGACGGCGTCCCGCAATCCAAAGAGGGCCAGGCCCTCAAATGGGTCAAAGGCGCAGACCTGCGCAGCTACCCGATGCCGCCCGCCGACGTGCCGCTCATCGCAATGCTCCGCGACTATCTCTGATCGACCTTCTCGACGGGACCGCCCTGTTCTTCCCAGGTCGAGAAACCCTCGCGCAGATGCGCGGCCTCAAACCCCATGTCCTGAAGCGTCGCCACCGTGATCGCCGACCGCCAGCCCGATGCGCAGTGAAAGACGTATTTCTTTCCCTCCTGCGCAAAGACTTCCTTGTGGTACGGGCTCTCCGGGTCGACCCAAAACTCGATCATCCCCCGCGGCGCGTGAAAACTGCCCGGGATAAACCCGCTCCGCTGCCGTTCCCGAATGTCACGAATGTCGACGACGACCACATCCGGGTCATCCAGCATCGCGATCAGATCCGGCGTCTCCACCTCTTCGATCCGCGCACGCGCGTCGCTCACCATCTGAGCGGAGGACTTTTTCAGGCCCGCCATGATCCTTGCCTTTCGCTTGGTTGTTTGAATATTGGCCAAGGGTGCGGCCCTTGCAATGCGTGCACGCGAAATCCCGGTTTCCACCTATATCAAACGCCTCTAGGACCCCGCGCATTTAGAAAGATCCGGATAGGAAGCCGACGAAAGTACGGAGTGATATTTCGAAATGTGAGTTGGAATCGTGCAACTTGAGTCTGGCAAAATTGCACTTCGTCAGGCGGATATCCGCGCAAACTAATTTAACTTCATTGGAGTTAAAGCCGTGTATTTCTTCGCGAATGTCTGTCTTCACACGCTGAATGGACGCGAATTCAAACGGAAACAAAGAATCTCACTTGCCGAAACAGTATCTGCGCAATAGTTACAAATTGTAAGATTGCCGAAATAATGAGCGACCTACGAAAAATGTGTTTCCAGTGCGAGTTCGGCGGCAACAGTACAGCCGCTTAAACACAAGACGATGCATTCGGGGAGGCATTGGAATGATCAGGACCATAACCTTAGGGTCATGCGTATCCATTCAGGGCACATTCGTGCGGAATATTGGAAGCGGGAACATCGAAGTACGAGTTGGTCAGCAAACCTTCTCAGGACCGCCAGTTTCCAAGAAATAAGCACTCAAAACAAAAAAACCCGGACACAAGGCCCGGGTCTTTGATGATATTTGTTTTGCGATTAGTCGAGCGACCGCTCGACCTCTTCTCGCTCAAAGATCTCGATAACGTCCTTCGGACGGATATCGTCGTAGTTCTCGAACGCCATACCGCATTCCTGACCGGACTGAACCTCTGGGACTTCGTCCTTGAAGCGTTTCAGCGTCTTCAGCGTGCCCTCGTGGATCACCACGTTGTCGCGAAGCAGGCGAACGCCTGCGGAACGACGCGCGACACCTTCGGTGACCAGACAGCCCGCGACCTTGCCGACGCCAGAGACCTTGAAGACCTCTTTGATCTCGGCGTAGCCGATGAACTTTTCGCGGATTTCGGCGGATAGCAGGCCAGAGGCCGCATCGCGCACGTCGTCCACGAGGTCATAGATCACCGAATAGTACCTGATCTCCACGCCCTTTTGGTTGGCAGTGTTACGGGCCGAGGCATTCGCACGAACGTTAAAGCCAAAGACCGGCGCACCAGACGCTTCGGCCAGGCCCACATCGGTCTCGGTGATCGCGCCCACACCGGAATGCAGCACGCGCACGCGAACCTCGTCGTTGCCGATCTTTTCCATCGCCTGAACGATAGCCTCGGCAGAGCCCTGCACGTCCGCCTTCACGAGGATGGGGAGCTCTTCCACATTCTCGTCTTCCTTGGCCTTCTGCATCAGCTGTTCCAGCGTCGTCGCCGCACCAGCCGCCGCGCGTTTGTCTTTCGCGGCTTGCTCGCGATAATCAGCGATCTCGCGAGCTTCGGCTTCGGTCTTCACAACGTTCAGCACGTCACCGGCTTCGGGCGTGCCGTTGAGGCCGAGGACCTCCACAGGCACCGACGGGCCGGCTTCCTTGACGCGGTTGCCCTTGTCGTCGACCAGCGCGCGTACTTTACCCCACTGCTCACCCACGACGAAGATATCGCCCTGCTTGAGCGTGCCGTTCTGCACGAGAACCGTTGCGACCGGACCCCGGCCCACATCGAGCTGCGCTTCGATCACGGCACCAGAGGCCGCGCGTACCGGGTTAGCCTTGAGTTCGAGGATTTCTGCCTGCAGCGCGATGGCTTCCAGCAGTTCGTCCAGACCTTGACCCGACTGCGCAGACACTTCGACATCCTGCACCTCACCGGACATCTCTTCCACGATCACCTCGTGTTGCAGAAGATCCGTGCGCACTTTGGTCGGGTCCGCTGCGGGCAGGTCGATCTTGTTGATCGCCACGATCATCGGCACTTCGGCCGCCTTGGCGTGGTTGATCGCCTCGATCGTCTGCGGCATCACCGCATCGTCAGCGGCAACCACCAGAACAACGATATCCGTCACCTGCGCACCACGGGCACGCATGGACGTGAACGCTGCGTGGCCCGGCGTGTCGAGGAAGGTCAGCTTCTTGCCGTCCTGATCCACCTGGTAGGCGCCGATATGTTGGGTAATCCCGCCGGCTTCACCGGCCACAACGCGGGCGTTGCGGATGGCATCCAGCAGCGAGGTCTTACCGTGGTCAACGTGACCCATGATGGTGATGACCGGGGCACGATCCTGCAGATCTTCGGCCTTGTCTTCGGCGGTATCGATCACGTCTTCGACGTCTGCGTCGGAAACGCGGACGATCTTGTGGCCGAATTCCTCGACGATCAGCTCTGCGGTGTCCTGGTCGATGGTCTGGTTCTGGTTGACCATCATGCCCATCTGCATGAGCGATTTCACCACGTCAGGCACACGCTCCGCCATACGGTTGGCGAGCTCGGACACCTGAATGGCCTCAGGCACCTGAACGTCGCGAACAACCTTTTCACGCTCAACCGTGCCGCCCATGGCTTTCTGCCGGGCGCGCTCCTGCTTACGCTTCATGGACGCGAGCGAACGTTGACGCCCGCCTTCGCCACCGCGCAGCGCCTGGTTCAGCGTCAGCTTGCCACCACGGCGGCCGCCATCGTCGCCGCGACCCTTCGAGGGGCGCTGCTCTTCCTGGCGGCGGGGGGCTTCGCGCTGCGGCTCCTTGCGGGCCGACGACTTACGCTCTTCTTGCGCGGGGGCCGGGGCAGGCTCTGCGGCACGGCGCGCGGCCACTTCGGCCTCACGCTTCTTGCGCTCGTCCTCTTCGGCCTTGGCCTTCAGGGCCTCGACGCGTTCTTTCTCAGCACGTTCCTTGGCTTCGGCCTCTTCGCGGCGGCGCTGGCGTTCGGCGGCGCGCTGCTCTTCCTCGGCCTTACGCTTGGCGGCGTCTTCGGCTTCGCGGGCCTTGGCGGCCTGCAATGCCTTCATCCGGCGCTCCATCTCGGCGTCGGAAATGCCTGCCGGGCGGCGCGACGGATCGCCCGCTGGCGCGGCTGTGCCTGCCTTCGGCGTGCCAGGCTTGGGCACGACTACGCGCTTGCGTTTGGTTTCCACGACCACGCTCTTGGTGCGGCCATGGCTGAAGCTTTGCTTCACGCTGCCAGGGCGGCCGCCACGACCACCACCAACACCAAGCGTCTTTTTGCCGTCACTATCGCTCATAGAGCTTTATTCCTTTCCAGCGCCGGATGCGCCGACGTCTGCAACGCGCAGACCTTTCAGTTTTGCGGCTTCCTCTACAACACGTGTTGTGAGTCCGCCAGCCAAGACTGCGCCATGTATCACGCGGGTGCGCCCAAAGGCCATACCCAGCTCATCCGCAGTTAGAATTCCGAACCACCGGGCCCCTTCCGGGGTCCATAACTTGCCCTTGCCACGCTCCGACCCGTCGGAAGCCTGTAACAGGACCTTTACGTTCTGGTTTGCAAGGGCAGAGCGGACCTTTTCATAACCAGCAATTGCCTGACCCGCCTTGCGTGCCATCGCAATCAAATCAACAACACGGCGGGCCAATTGGGTTTCGACAACGTCGACAAGCCCGTCCGGCACAGAAACCTGTGCCTTGGCCCCCTTGGAAAAGATGCGGCTACCTACCGCTTTTTCCAGTGTCTCGCGATCGGCGGTCACATAATACCCGCGCCCCGGCAACTTGCCCAGCACGTCAGGAACCACCTGACCATCCGGCCCGGTGACAAAACGGATCAGCCCGGCCTTGGGGCCGGACTGTCCCGTCACGAGGCACTTACGCTCCGGTGCCTCGCGATCCTTTATGGCGCCGCCTCGGGTCAGACTTCGGCCTCCTCGGCTGCTTCGTCACCCTCTTCGCCTTCTTCGGCCTCTTGCGAGGCAACGAGATCTTCAGGATCGACCCAACCCAGCAATACGCGAGCGGTCATCACCATGTCCTGAGCTTCTTCCAGGGACACGTCGAACTTTTCGAGGATGCCGTCATCCTTGACGCGTTCGCCGTCGACGGTGGTCCAGCCACCGGCCAGTTCCCAGTCAGCGCATGTCGCAAAATCTTCGAGGTTTTTCACGCCGTCTTCTGCCAGCGCCTCCACCATCTGGGGGCTGAGACCTTCGAAATCAATGAGCGACTGCTCGACGCCCAGCGCGATCGCGTTCTCCAGGGCCTTCTTGTTCTGCGCATCGATGTAATCGCGCGCCCGGGCCTGAAGCTCCTGCGCCGTGCCTTCGTCGACACCGTCGATGACCAACAGTTCGTCCAGCTCGACATAGGCGACTTCTTCGAGGTTCGTGAACCCTTCGGAAACCAGGAGCTGGGCAAAGAACTCGTCCAGATCCAGCGTGTCCATAAAGAGCTTGGTCCGCTCTTCGAACTCGGCCTGACGGCGGCGGGATTCTTCCTCCTCCGTCATGATGTCGATGTCGAGATTCGTCAGCTGCGAAGCAAGACGCACGTTCTGACCACGACGACCAATAGCAAGGCTCAGCTGCTCTTCGGGCACCACAACCTCGATCCGCTCGGCTTCGTCGTCCAGAACCACCTTGGTGACCTCTGCAGGCTGCAGCGCGTTCACGAGGAAGGTTGGCTGATCTTCATTCCACGGAATGATGTCGATCTTTTCACCCTGCAGCTCGTTCACTACGGCCTGCACGCGCGAACCACGCATACCGACACAGGCACCCACCGGGTCGATGGACCCGTCATAGGAAATAACGGCGATCTTGGCGCGCGACCCCGGATCACGGGCACAGGCCTTGATCTCGATGATGCCGTCATAGATTTCCGGCACTTCCATCTTGAACAGCTCTTCCATGAACTCAGGCGCCGTGCGGCTGAGGAAGATCTGCGGCCCGCGCTGCTCGCGGCGCACATCCTTGATGTAGCAACGGATACGGTCGTTCGGGCGGTAGGCCTCGCGGCCGATCTTCTCGTTGCGGCGGAGCGTTGCTTCGCCCCGGCCCACATCGACGATGACGTTGCCGTATTCCTCGCGCTTGACGACACCGTTGATGATGGTGCCTGCGCGGTCCTTGAATTCTTCGTACTGGCGGTCGCGTTCTGCTTCGCGGACCTTTTGCAGGATCACCTGCTTGGCCGACTGCGCCGCGATTCGGCCCATGTCCACGGGCGGTACTTCTTCGATGAACTGATCGCCGGGCTTCGGGTCGTCCAGATACTGTTTGGCCTGCTCAGGCGTCATCTGCGCCTGATAGTTCTCCAGCTCTTCTTCTTCGGGATCGATGACCGTGCGCACGCGGGTAAAGGTTGCCTTGCCGGTCTTGCGATCGATGGACACGCGAATGTCCATTTCCGCGCCGTAACGGGACTTCGCCGCCCGGGCGAGGGATTCCTCCATCGCTTCCACGACCAGTGCGGGGTCGATCATTTTCTCGCGCGCCACGGCCTCTGCCGTTTGCAGCAGCTCGAGCTGGTTTGCCGAAGTAATGGCCATCAGGTGTCCTCCTGCCCTTCTACGATCCGTTCGACCTCGTCGAACTGGGTGTCATCAATCTGACCCGCATCTTTGCGCCCCTTCAGGACGTCGCGGATCAGGTCGTCTGTGAGAACCAGCTTGGCATCCGCCAGCCAGTCGAATTTCAAACCGATGGTCACTTCGTCCGCGCCATCCTCGATGGCGATCAGGACCTCGTCCCCTTCGGTGCCTTCCAGCACGCCCTTGAACCGGCGGCGCCCGTCGATCAGCTCTTCGGTCTCGAGCTTGGCAACATAGCCGTTCCACAGATCGAAATCCTTGAGCCGCGTCAGCGGCCGGTCGATCCCGGGCGAAGATACTTCCAGCGTGTAGGCGTCGATGATCGGGTCCTCGACATCCAGAACCGCCGAAACCGCCGTGGAAATATCGGCGCAGTCATCGACCTCGATCGTGCCGTCAGGCTTCTGCGCCATGATCTGCAAAAGAGGCGTGTTGCCGCCCTGCAAACGCACCCGCACCAGTTCAAAGCCCAAACCTTCGATGATCGGTTCGATGATCTCCTGGATCCTCCGATCCATCGCTGCTTTGGCGATCATGTCCGCCATGGGGTCTCCAAAAACAAAAAAACGGGCCAGCGGGCCCGTTCGTGTCTGCCGGTGGAGCCTTGGGGGTGGAAGCCAAAGCGCCGCTGTTGAGGGTCAGATACGCTCCCGATTCGGATTCTGCAAGGGGCAGTAACGCAAATGCGCCTTGTACGTGTGCCGCGCGATCTTAAATGTCCCTGTCATTAGCGACAGCCAGGCCATTTGCAGCAAAGCCCGATATGCCCCAACCGCCCAAACGCTACCGCGCATCCCAGCTCATCGCCGCCATGGCGGCATCAGCGGGCCTGACTCAGGCGCAGTTTCGCGCCGCTGCAGGGCTGCCGCGCAATCTCGATGCGCAGGGGCGCAGCTCCCTGAGTTCGGCCCAAATGCTGCAGGCGTGGGCCGCATTTGAGGAACTCGCCTCAATTGCCCATGATATCGAGGCTCTACAGAACAGCACGCGCGGTATCTTCCGCGCCGATAGCTATGCGCTGGCCTGTAGCCCCTCCCTGCGCGCTGGCCTCGCCCGCGTGGCTGAACTCCGCGCCCTTGCCAGCCCTGTCCGCATCGTGATCGAAGAACATGACACGCTCGACATCCACTTTGTCGGCGCTGAGGCGGCCGCGCCCATCACGCTGCTCTATGCCGAGAAAGTTCAGCTGATCGACATGGTGCTGGCGGCCTCCGGCGACCGCGTGCGCCCCGTGGGCGTAGGCGCCCAGCGCGACGACCCGCGCAACGCGGCGCTTGGCGCATGGCTCGGCGTCGAAGTTGCGCCCACCGGCGGTGCCAGGGTCAGCTTTTCGCGCGAACATGCTGACATGGCCATGGAACCCCACGCGCCACACCTCTTCGCGCCCTTCACGCTGCCCTTTGAACCGGCAATTACGGAACCCATTGTCAGCCGTGCCAAAGCTGCTCTTATTGCGCAGCTACCCACAGGGGATGCCTCGATGGCGACGACCGCCCAGCGCCTCAACATGACACCTCGCACCCTTCAGCGACGTTTGGCGGCAGAGGGCATATCATTTGGCGGGCTGCTCGAAACAACACGCCGCGAGCTGGCCAACAGCTATCTCACTCTCCAAGACATCAGGATCGAAGAAATCTCGCAGCTTCTTGGATATAGCGATCCAAACAGCTTCTACCGCGCCTACCAGGGCTGGACCGGGCACACCCCCAAAAAGCTTAGAACGCGATTCGACTAGACCCCACGGCACCGCTTGCAGTGCCCTCCAGCTTGGGTCACAAATCTAACTTCACAGGATACCGCCTCCCTACAGAGCAGGCGCAGCTTTCGCCTCTATGGCGACAGAGGTATTCCGCGCACGATTTAAAGGGGGTGCGCCCCCGGTAAGACTACGGTCAGCACATGAACATGAGCCTTTCCACCGAGCAGCTAGAAGAGCAGGTCCGCAAACTGAGCGAACTCAATGACTTTCTAACCTATCGCATCAGCAAAATGGGCCGCCTTCTCGAGGCCGAAGCCACCCTGAGGCTCAAGGGCACCGGCATCAATCTAACGACCTACAGGATCATGCTGGTGATCTCGATCTTCGAGGAGATCACCGTTTCCGATCTCGCGCGGTTGCTCGTCATAGATCGCGCTCAGGTCAGCCGCCTGGCATCCGACATGACACGCAAACGCCTGCTGACTTCGAAGCCCGAGCGCTCCAACAAGCTCAAAAAGCTCCTGATGCTAACGGAAACGGGCAAAGTCCTGTGTTCAGAGCTCAAAACACGTTTTGAAGGCCGCACCGACCTGATCGCCCAACACGCGACCGAAGAAGAACTCGCCATGCTGGTGCCCCTGCTCGACCGTATCAACACCAGCCTCGCGGAGCGCGTCGAAGGCGCATAAACGAAAAACGCCCCGCAAATTGCGGGGCGCTTCTTTTCGATATGGCTGTCAGGCTTACGCCATCCACCACCGCTCTGCGATACGCGAGCTGTCCATCTGCCACAGGTTGCCGATGGTGCCCGAGTTCGCCAGCTTGGTGGAATGCGCGTCCACGTAGTTGGCGTACATCGGAACAATCGTGCCGCCCTCGGCCGACATGATTGCCTGCATCTCGGTGTAGATTTCCGAACGCTTGGCGGTGTCCAGCTCGGCACGGCCAGAGAGCAGCAGCTCCTGGAAGCGAGCGTTTTCCCAGCTCGTGTCGTTCCACGGCACACCGCTCTCGTAAGCGGTCGAGAACATCCAGTCCTCGGTGGCACGGCCCGACCAGTAGCAGGCACACCATGGTTTTTTCAGCCAGACGTTGGACCAGTAGCCGTCAGCAGGCTCTTGAACCACTTCGATGTTGATCCCTGCCTCTGCGGCAGAAGCCTGATAGAGCTGCGCCGCATCAACTGCGCCAGAGAACGCCGCATCAGAGGCCGACAGCTGAACAGAGACGTCCGAGACGCCAGCATCGGCAAGGATCTTCTTTGCCATATCAGGGTCATAGGAGTTCTGCGCGAGATCAGAAGCAAAGTACTGGTTTGCAGGCCCGATCGGGTGGTCATTGCCCACCGCGCCGTGGCCCAGCAGGATCTTATCCACCATTTCCTCACGGTTGATCGCGTGCTTGAGCGCCTGACGCACGGCCAGCTGATCAAACGGTGCGACATTCGTCAGCATCGGGAAGGTAAAGTGCTGGTTACCCGTCACCTCAAAGATGGTGATATTCGGGTTCGCACGCATGAGAGGCTCGGTCTTGAAGTCAACGCGGTTGGCCGCGTCGATCTGGCCAGTCATCAGCGCGTTCATCCGTGCCGAGCTGTCGTTGATCGCGGTGAATTCGATCGCATCGAACCAGCCTGCTTCGCCGTCCTTGTAGTGGCTGTCGACACGCGACACGAGCGTGCGCACGCCCGGCTCGAACACGTCGACCTTGTAGAGGCCGGTACCGATGCCGTTGGCGATCGCTTCTTCGATCTGGCCCGCCGGATACATCAGGATGTGATAGTCCGACATCAGGAACGGGAAGTCCGCGTTGCCCGAAGCCAGCGTAAAGACGACCTGCGTGTCGGACATCTTCTTCATTTCGGTGATCGCTTCCACGATCGGCTTGGCCGCGGATTTCGCGCCCTCTGCCGTGTGCATCTCGAGCGATGCGATCACGTCATCTGCGCCGAACGGCTTGCCGTTGTGGAACGTAACACCGGAACGCAGGTTGAATGTCCAGGTCTTGGCGTCTGCGCTGGCTTCCCAGCTCTCTGCCAATTCGCCCTTTAGCGTGCCGTCTGCGGCCACCTCGGTGAGGCAGTCGAAAACACAGCCATGGGCGGTGACGATCATGTAGCTGTCCGAATGCGTCCGGCCGTCCCAGCTGTCCGAAGTATTCGCGCCAGCAAGACCAATCTTGGCCGTACCGCCGCGCTTTGGCTCTGCTGAGGCGCTCGTCGCACCGGTAGCGGCCAGAACACCGGCTGCGGCGCCGGTTTTCAAAAGGCCACGACGTGAAAAGTTTGTCATGTTCTACTCTCCCTGATGAACATTACTGTTGGGAATTTCACCCGATTCTTAAGACATCTTACCAACTGCAGCGTCGCCGATGTTATCAACTCCGCGTTCATTGAGCAGATTAGTGAGCCAATCCGGGTCCATTTCGGGAACCGAACTGAGCAATAGGTCCGTATATGCGTGGTGCGGAGGCTGGAACATGTCGTCCTTGGGCCCCTGCTCGACCACGCGGCCGTCTTTCATGACGACAACCTCATCCGCGATGGACCGCACCGTGGCGAGATCATGCGTGATGAACATGTAGGACAGCTTCAGGTCGTCCTGAAGCTTGGCCAATAGTTTCAGAATCCCTTCCGCCACCAGCTGATCGAGCGCCGAGGTCACTTCGTCACAGATGATGAATTTGGGTTCTGCTGCCAGCGCTCGGGCGATCCCGATACGCTGCTTTTGTCCGCCAGAAAGCTCTGACGGCAACCTGTTGATGTACTGGTTTGGCTCCAATTCGATCTCAAAGAGCAGCTCTTCGACACGCTTGCGTTTCGCCGCGCCTTTAAGGCCCAGATAGAACTCAACAGGGCGCCCGATGATCTCGCCAATGGTCTTGCGCGGGTTCAGCGCGGTGTCAGCCATCTGATAGATCATCTGGGCCTGGCGCAACTGGTCTTTGTTGCGCTTGCGATAATCCAGCGGCATCGCGACGCCATCGAACTCGATGTGGCCTTGTTTCGGCGGCAAAAGGCCCGTGATGCAGCGCGCCGTGGTCGATTTACCCGACCCGGACTCGCCCACCACAGCCACAGTACGCCCCTCGTGAATGTCGAAACTCACATCGTACAGTACCGGGACAACACCGTAGGCGGCGGTCACGTTCTGCACGCTGATCACCGGCGTCGCATCGACGGCGGGGGCCGGCTTTTGATCGCGCTGGAACGACCGGACCGCCCACAGGGATTTGGTGTACTCTTCCTGCGGATTGCTCAGCATCGTGCGCGTGTCGGCTTCTTCGACCTCGTCGCCCTTCAGCAGCACCTTAATCTTGTCGGCCATCTGAGCCACAACGGCGAGGTCATGGGTGATGTAAATCGCGGCGGTGTCATACTCCTCCACGATCTCCCGGATGCTCGCCAGCACCTCGATCTGCGTCGTCACATCAAGCGCCGTCGTCGGCTCGTCAAAGATGATCAGATCGGGACGGCAGGCCATCGCCATGGCCGTCATCGCCCGCTGAAGCTGACCACCGGACACCTGATGCGGATACCGGAAACCGATCTCGTCGGGGTTCGGCAGACGCAGCTTGCGATACAGCTCCATCCCGTCCGCCTCGGACTCGGCCTTCGACATCACGCTGTGCTGCGTTGGGCCCTCGGTGTGCTGATCAATAAGCTTGTGCGCCGGGTTGAAAGACGCTGCCGCCGACTGCGCCACATAGGCAATCCGCTTGCCCAACAGGCCGCGTTTTACCGCCGCCGAGGCTTTGACCAGATCAATTCCGTCGAATTCGACCGTACCGTCACTGATCCGACACCCGTCGCGTGTGAACCCCATGGACGCCAGGCCCACAGTGGATTTACCCGCGCCGGATTCGCCGATCAGGCCCAGCACTTCGCCCTTCTTCAGATCCAGATCGACACCATTGACGATCTGGTTCCATGTTTCATCGCTACGGCCTTCGATTTTGAGGCCGCGCACCGTCAGCAGTTGCTCATTAGAAATCGCCATGGTGCTACTCCTTCAGACCCGAGGATTTGTGGAGCATCCAGTCCACGACAAAGTTCACCGCAACAGTCAGCAGCGCGATAGCGCCAGCGGCCAGCAGCGGCGCGGTGGCAACCTGCGGCGCAAAAGCGGCAAAGTTGATGAACTGCGCCAAGTCTTTCACCATGGTGCCCCAGTCCGCAAGCGGCGGCTGAATCCCGAGACCCAGGAAGCTGAGCGAGGCGATGGTAAGGAACACAAAGCAGAACCGCAGTCCAAACTCCGCGAGCAGTGGCGCCGTGGCATTGGGTAAGATCTCGCGGAAGATCAGGTAGCTCAGCCCCTCGCCGCGCAATTTAGCCGCTTCGATATAGTCCATCACCACGATGTTCATCGCCACGGCGCGGGCCAACCGGAAGACCCTAGTCGAGTCGATCACCGCGATAATGACGATCATAAATACCGTAAGCGGGATTCCCAAAGTAGGCGCCCAAACCGTCGCAATCGTCATCAGGAGCAGCGCAAAGATCAACGCCGGGATGGCCATCAGCACGTCAACAGCGCGCGAAATGAACTGGTCCAGCCAACCTTGCAAAGTGGCCGCAAGGAAACCCAACGTTCCGCCGATAAAGAATGCCAGACAGGTGGTTGCAAAGGCGATCCCAACCGTGTTTTGCGCGCCGTAGATCAGGCGGCTCAGAATATCGCGGCCAATCTGGTCCGTACCCAGCGGGAAGTCCGGGTTACCACCAAGATCCGGGTTGCCCCCGGGCACAACATTCGCGTTGCCCAGAATCTCTTCTTGCCCGTAAGGCGCGAGAGCACCGGCAAAGATTGAAACGATTGCGTAGATCAAGATGACCAGAATTCCGAAGGACGCCGTCGCCGGCATGTTCCGGAACAACTTCTTCGACCACTCCGGACCCACCAGCGTCCCAAGCCAACGGAAGGCGATCGCCGCCGCCGCAAAGATCAGGAACCCGTGCAGTGCCACGCGGAAGAAGAAGTACTGGTTCGCCTCCGGCGTTCCCTGCGCAAGCCAGCTCGCCACATAAGTCCACACCAGCCATGCCAGGACTATGGCGCCAAAGACATAGCCGTAGGCGACGCCAAAGCCCATATCGCGGAACTTAGGCGCGTTCGAAGTTGCCGCCTGGCCTGCCAGACGAAATCCCCATGCCAGTGGCAGGGACAAAATGATGATGCCAAAAAACCAGATCATTTCGGGTGCCTCAGACGCGGGTTGGATAGTATCGACATGATGTCAGCGGTGAGGTTCAGCAGGATATACGCCGCCGCAAAGATCAGGCAGCAGGCCTGCACAACCGGGATATCCCGGATCTTAACACTGTCGACGAAGAGCTGCCCGATACCCGGGTAGACGAACACCACCTCGACCACGACCACACCCGTGATCAGGTAGGCGAGGTTCAGCGCAATAACGTTGATGATCGGCGCCAGCGCGTTCGGCAACGCGTGCTTCACGATCACCCGCATCGGGCTCACACCCTTGAGGCGCGCCATCTCGATATAGGGGCTGGCGAGCAGGTTGATGATCGCCGCCCGCGTCATCCGCATCATATGCGCCGTCACAACCAGCGTCAGCGTTAACGCAGGCAGCGCCGTGCGCCCCGCACGATCCCAGAATGCCAGATCGGACCCGTCCAGCGGCATCAGCGACACCGCGTTAAAGATCGGGTTCAGAACCGCGAGGAACAAAACCAGCAGGTAGGCGAGAAAGAACTCCGGGGATGAAATCGACGACAGCGTCGCAATATTCGCGAAGCGGTCGAAAACCGAGTTCCGGTAGAGCGCGGTCAAAAGGCCCAGAATGATCGACAGCGGCACGGCGATGGCGGCTGTCATCAGGGCGAGGAACATGGTGTTCCCGAACCGCGGCCCGATGGTTGAAACAACGCTGCCCAGACCCGATCCGGCGTCCGTTCCTGCGAATGCTGCAAAGTTGGCTTGGGCAAAGGATGTCCCTAGATCTCCGCGGATGGCGTCACCGAGCCATGAAAAGTACCGCGAGAGATAAGGCTGATCGAGACCGAGATCCGACCTGATCGCTGCAACCGCCTCTGGCGTTGCGCCTTGTCCCAAAATGGCTTCCGCGAAATCGCCCGGCAGTGCGTTGACTGCCACGAAAATCACGATCGAAACTACAAGCAGCGTCAATAGGCCAAGCGCTAGACGCTGCAGGATAATACGTCCTACAGACCCCAAGTTTCCGGGTTCCCTTTATTTCTCCCTGTTAAAGGCAGCCTAACGGCTGAGTTGGGCCTGTAAAGCGCTTAACTGAGGGTCACCGCTAAAGGGCCAGTTCCTCAGGGGCGATTGCCCAAGAGTCCATTATTTGGACCAATGCCGCTGAAATTCCCGGCTCTGACAGGGCATGACCAGCCCTTGGAATCATCTGAAGCTTCGATTTCGGCCAGGCATCAGACAGCGATTGGGCCGATGCCGGAGGGCAAATCATGTCATATCGGCCTTGCACGATATGACCGGGAATATGCTGAATCTTCGAAACATTTTTCAAAATATGGCCATCCTGATCGAGGAATCCGCCGTTTTGGAAGTAGTGATTCTCTAATCGGGCAAATGCACGGGCGTATTCGGCAGGGCTTTCTCCGCTGGTTCCGTCCGATGCCATCGACGCCAGAGCGTTCTCCCAGCTCGACCAGGCCCGCGCATAGCGGGTTTCGAGCATCGTATCGCCTGAAAATAATCTTCGGTGGTAGGCTGCGATAAGGTCATCACGCTCATCTTCGGGGATGAGGGCGGTGAATTTGGCCCACAAATCCGGCCAGAATCGACCGGCACCGCCGCCGTAAAACCACTCCAGTTCCGCCTTGGTCATCAGGAACACGCCGCGCAGCACCAACGCGGCAGCCCGCGCCGGATGGGCCTGCGCGTAAATCAACGCCAGCGTCGCGCCCCATGATCCGCCAAAAACGATCCAGCGCTTGATGCCCAGCGTTTCGCGGATCAGCTCAATATCGGCCACCAGATGCCACGTCGTGTTGTCCTCGACGCTGGCATGGGGTCGCGACCGGCCACAGCCGCGCTGGTCAAACAGGATCACACGATACTTGGCCGGATCAAAATAGCGCCGCATGGCCGGGCTGCACCCGCCACCGGGGCCACCATGCAACACCACCACCGGTATCCCGTCCGGCTTGCCGCACTGTTCGACATAGACACGGTGACCGTCGCCCACATCCAGCATGCGCTGGTCGAACGGGTCGCGGGGAGGGTACAGATACTGCACCGCGCGCTTTTGACCTGCGATCTTGTCCATGTCCGTCCTATATAGCGCTTTAGGCCCCGGTTTATAAATGCCCGGGCTGCACCCAATGACCGCAACGGAGCGCAGAATGCAAGCGACCCAGACCACTGTCGATCCCGCCGAAATCGCCAAATTCGAGGCGATGGCCGCCGAATGGTGGGACGAGACCGGGAAATTCAAACCCTTGCACATGCTCAACCCGACGCGGCTCGACTATATTACAACGCAGATTGCCGCCGAATACGGTCGCGACCTGCGGGACGAGCGGCCCTTTGACGGGCTCAGGCTCCTCGATATCGGCTGCGGCGGTGGGCTCTTGTGCGAACCCATGGCGCGGCTCGGGGCCACTGTGATCGGGGCCGACGCCGCTGCAGGCAACATCCCCGTCGCCCAAATCCACGCCCAGCAATCCGGGCTCGACATCGACTACCGCCACATCACCGCCGAAGAACTGGCCGCCAATGGCGAACAGTTCGACGTGGTGCTGAACATGGAGGTGGTCGAACACGTGGCTGACCCGCTGGCCTACCTGACCGCCTGTCGCCAGCTCCTGAAGCCCGGCGCGCTCCACATCTGCTCCACGCTGAACCGGAACGCGAAATCCTACATGATGGCCATCGTGGGCGCCGAACAGATCATGCGCTGGCTGCCCAAAGGCACCCATGAATGGGGAAAATTCATCACCCCTGATGAACTCTTTGACCTCATGACCCAGGCAGGGATGGAACCCATCGACCGCATGGGCATGGTGTTCAATCCCCTGAGCTGGAGCTGGTCACTGTCGCCCCGAGATCTCTCAGTCAACTACGTGACAGCGGCACGTAAACCTGAGGCGCGCTAGCGCTAGTCCTCGGTCAGTCCGAGACGCATCTCGCGCAATACCGGCAACAGGTCGCGCACCGCGTCCGCGCCCGCCTTGTCCACCGCCTCCGCGATGATCGGACCAATGGCCGCCATGGCCGCATCGCGGGCCGCGCGCCCCGACGGACTGATCGTCACCATCTTGCGCCGCGCGTCGTCCCAATCAGGCCGCACATGGATGTAGCCCGCCCACTCCAACCGCGACAGCGTGTTGGTCATCGCCCCGCGCGTCACATGAAACGCCTTTGCCAGCTGCGCCGGCGACTTTTCACTCGCCACGTGATCCAGGTGGTTGAGAACCGTAAAATGCGACAGCTCCATCCCCTTCGGCAGCGCCTTGGTCACGCGGTTGCGCGCCATCTGCTCGATGATCAGGATTTCAGAAAAGACAGCGACCGGAAGCGGATCGTTCGTTTCATTCATTCGCCTAAGCCACAGGTCCTTTGATGGGACGGTCATGGGTCAACGATGGAACACGACCTCGGGCGCGTTCTACATCTCCCAAGGGCAAATCAACAAGTGTTAGTCCGACGTCCGTGCCCGCATCCGCCAAAACCTCGCCCCATGGCCCCACGGCGAGCGAATGCCCGTAAGTGCGGCGCGGCCGTCCCTGATGGGCGGCATGGGCGCCGGTTTGCGCCGGGGCCAGCACGAAAGAGCCCGTCTCGATCGCGCGCGCGCGCAGCAAAGTATGCCAATGGGCCTCTCCCGTCGGGACCGAGAACGCCGCCGGCACGGTGATGATCGTCGCGCCCGCATGGGCGAGGCCACGATACAGATGTGGGAACCGCAGGTCATAGCAGATCGACAAACCGACCCTGCCCCAAGGCGTATCGGCGACGACGGCCTCTTCGCCGGGGCGATAACCGTCGGACTCCCGGTAGCTCTCGGTCTCGGACAAGGTCACATCAAACATGTGGATCTTGTCATAGCGCGCGCGCACCGCACCCTCGGCATCGATCAGGAAGGACCGGTTCGCAAACCGCCCGTCTTCATCCCCCGAAAGCAGCGCCAGCGAACCCAGCAAAACCCAGATCGAATGCTGCGCCGCAACGGCCTTCACCGCCGCCAACGTGGCATCGTCTTCTTCCAGCGCCAGAACGCCCCGCTGATGGGCGCGGCTCGACGAGATACAGTTCGACACCTCCGGCGTCAGCACCATGTCGGCACCCTGACGCGCGGCCTCGGCTATGGCGCTGACCAGATCAGCGGCGTTCGCGACGGGATCGTCGCTCGACGACATTTGGTAGAGGGCGGCCCGCATCAGGCGGCCAGCAGGCCGTCCAGCTTCCCACGCTGCTCCAACGCATAGAGATCATCGCAACCGCCCACATGGGTGTCGCCAATGAATATCTGCGGTACCGTGCGGCCACCATTGGCGCGCTGCACCATCTCCGCGC
>JBCDKE010000057.1:0-19609 GCA_038747015.1 Pseudomonadota bacterium | reverse complement strand
TCGACCGCGGCTACCTGTCGCCTTACTTCGTGACCAACCCTGACAAGATGACAGCCGAGCTGGAGGACTGCATGGTCCTGCTGCACGAAAAGAAACTGTCTTCCTTGCAGCCAATGGTTCCACTGCTCGAGTCGGTGATCCAGTCCCAGAAACCTCTGTTGATCATCGCAGAAGACGTCGAAGGCGAAGCGCTGGCAACTCTGGTTGTCAACAAACTGCGCGGCGGCCTGAAGATTGCAGCAGTAAAAGCACCTGGTTTCGGCGATCGCCGCAAAGCCATGCTGCAGGACATCGCGATCCTCACCGGCGGTCAGGTCATCTCTGAAGACCTCGGCATGAAGCTCGAGAACGTGACCATGGACATGCTGGGCTCGGCCAAGCGCGTTTCCATCACGAAGGACGAGACGACGATCGTGGACGGTTCCGGCGAGAAGGCCGAGATCGAAGCACGCGTTGCCCAGATCCGTCAGCAGATCGAAGAAACCACCTCTGACTACGACCGTGAGAAGCTGCAAGAGCGCGTTGCCAAACTGGCAGGCGGTGTTGCTGTTATCCGCGTTGGCGGCATGACCGAAGTGGAAGTCAAAGAGCGTAAGGACCGCGTCGACGACGCCCTGAACGCCACCCGCGCAGCTGTGCAGGAAGGCATCGTCGTTGGCGGCGGTGTGGCCCTGGTGCAGGGTGCAAAGGCTCTTGAAGGTCTCGAAGGCGCCAACGGCGACCAATCGATCGGCATCAACATCGTGCGCAAGGCCATCGAAGCGCCGCTGCGCCAGATCGCCGAGAACTCCGGTGTGGACGGTGCGGTTGTTGCGGGCAAAATCCGCGAGTCCGACGACGCCTCCTACGGTTTCAACGCGCAGACCGAAGAATATGGCGACATGTTCTCCTTCGGCGTGATCGACCCGGCCAAAGTTGTGCGCACTGCACTGCAGGACGCGGCATCGATCGCTGGTCTTTTGATCACGACGGAAGCCATGGTTGCCGACAAGCCTGAAAAGCCAGGCGCGGCACCTGCCGGCGGCATGCCCGACATGGGCGGCATGGGCGGCATGATGTAAGTGCTGTCTGCATAGACAAAGAAAGGGCGTCCAAGTGGGCGCCCTTTTTGTTTCCTATATGGAATTTTCAGAAAGCCTAGGCCGCGCTCCTTTGGCGAATGACGGTCACCATGCCGTCGCGGTCGCAGGTGTTTTCGATCGAAAACCCGAGACGCTTGGCAAGGGCCAGGCTGGCTTTGTTATCGGGGTCGATGCAGGCGCAGAGCTCTCTCATCTTCTTGCCGGGTCCGGCGAAGAAGGCTGTCATCACGCGCGCGCCGATGCCGGCATGGCGGTGTTTGGGGTTCACGACCAAGGAGAGGTGTTCGCAGCCGGACGGGTCGTGGTCCATTTGCACAACCGCGACGGCCGTGCCTTCTTCGCACACGACGAGACAACCTGCGTCCGGCGTCTTGACGTAGTCGAGCCATTCCTGGCTCGGAAAGTCCAGACGACGGGCAATCTCGGGATCCTCGAACCATCTTTGGAAACCGGCGAGGTCTGGGTCCACGAAGGGGCGGAATTTGAGGGTCATCGTTCTGAGCCTGTGGCTGCTCTCGTTTTTGTGAGATGGACGCTAGGGCCTGCTGTGCAGCCGAACAAGCGAAAGTGTGTATACAACGGCATTCCGGCGGTTTCACACCGCTTTGCGCTGGGCTAGGACAGGGCATGTTGCATGGAATTCCCCCCATTCTGCCATCGGACCCGGCGCAGCTTTGGCAAAAGCTCTCCGGTTTTTCGGTGCGGCCCGGGATCGTGGATTTCCACGGTGACGGTTTTGAGCGTCATCTCGCGCCCCGGCGCGGGGCGCTCAAGGATCTGCAGGAGGGGCTGATTTCCTTTGATGCGGAGCTGGCGGCTAACGGGATCACTACGGCAGTCCTGGCACAGTTCTGGTCCTGGGAAGGCGGCATGCGTGGGCCGGATTTCGCGCGGCGGTTGGTTTCGGCTTTGGCAGAGGCCGAAGGCACGCTTTTTACCCGCATGGAGGTCCAGCTGAGGGTTGAGACCCATATGGTCGAGGATTTCGATGCCATTGGGGACTTCGTGGAAGAGGCCGGTATTCGATACGTGATGTTCAACGATCACCTGCCGCACAAGGCGCTGAGCACTGGCAAGACGCCGCCGCGTCTGAACGGGCAGGCGCTGAAGGCGGGACGGTCCCCGGCGGATCACTGGGCGTTGCTGCGTAAGCTCCATGACAACGGACCCCGGGTTCCGCAGGCGCTGGCCAAGTTGGCGGCGCGGCTGGTGGCCCTGGGCGTGCGCATCGGCAGCCATGACGATCAAAGCGCCGAGGGGCGCGCGGGCTTTCGGGCCTTGGGGGCCGATCTGGCGGAGTTCCCGGAGACGCAAGAGGCGTTGCAGGCGGCGCGGGATGGGGGCGATACGATCATCCTGGGCGCGCCCAACGTGATGCGCGGCGGCAGCCACAAGACCGGAATATCGGCCGGGGAGGCGGTGAAGGCCGGGCTCTGCGATGTGCTGGTGTCTGACTATCATTATCCATCGCTCAGGGGCGCGGCGCTGGCGCTGGAGGCGGGCGGCGTCGATGCGTGGCCCATGGTATCAATGGCCCCGGCGCGGGCGCTGGGTCTGACAGACCGAGGCGCGTTGCGCGAAGGGATGCTGGCCGACCTGACGGTGCTGGACGCCAGTGGTCGCGTCGCGGGCACCATGGTGGGCGGGCGTTGGAGCTACCTGACCGCGCCTTTGGTGGAGGCCCTCGCATGAGGCTTTTTGTTCTCGTCATCCTCGTTCTCATCGCCTTTGCAGGCAATTCGGTGCTGAACCGGCTCGCACTGGTGGGCGACGGGGCTATCGGGGCGCTGGAGTTCGCGATGATCCGCGTGCTGGCGGGGGCGCTGGTGCTCGCGGTACTGGTCAAGCTGCGGGACCGCTCGCGCGGTACGGAAGCCGCACGGCGCGTTCCATCGGGGACTGAACTGCGCGCGGCGGGGGCTTTGGCGCTTTACCTGCTTGGGTTCTCGCTGGCCTATCTGAGCCTGCCCGCGGGGCTCGGCGCGCTGATCCTCTTTGGCGGGGTGCAGATCACCATGTTCGTGGGCGCGGTTCTGGGCGGCGAGCAGGTCCCGCCGGCGCGCTGGGCGGGATCGATCCTCGCCATGGGCGGGCTGGTCTATCTGCTCTGGCCGAGCGGGGCTGGGGCGCCGGACCCGCTGGGGTCCGTCCTGATGGGCGCGGCTGCGCTGGGCTGGGGCGTCTATTCCCTGATCGGGCGGGGGAGCCGCGATCCGCTCGCGGACACGGCGCGCAATTTCCTTTTTGCTGTCGTGCCTGTCGGCGTGGCGATGTTTGTCGCGGCAATCGTCACCGAGGGGGGCGGGCTCGTGCCCTTGCGCGGAATCCTGCTGGGCGTTTTGTCGGGGGCGGTGACCTCGGGGCTGGGCTACGCGCTCTGGTACGCGGTATTGCCGAAACTGTCGCCCAGCGTGGCGGCGGTGGGGCAGCTCACGGTGCCTCTCATCGCCATGGCGGGTGGCATGGTTTTCCTCGCAGAACCGCTGACCATGCGCTTTGTCATCGCGTCAGTTATTGTCCTAGGCGGTGTGGCGCTCGCCGTGTTGGTGCGCCGGGCGTAATGTCACGGCGAGACGGGTTCCCTTCCCGGCGATCTTGGGTACCTTAAAGTCATGTTCCGCTCGCTTGTCATCGTTCTGGCCTTGGTGCCTTTTGCTGCGCGCGCCGAGTGCGTTGTGCTGCTCCATGGTTTGGCGCGTACCGAGATGTCGCTCGCTATCATGGACGACGCCCTAGAGAAGGCGGGCTATGACACCGTGCGCCTAAGCTATCCGTCGACAGATTTCGATGTGGAGACGCTCGCCCGCGCGGTGGTGCCCAAAGGGCTGGAATCCTGTGATACCGAGCCGGTTCATTTCGTGACCCATTCCCTGGGCGGCATTTTGCTGCGGGCCTGGGTCGAGGACGCCACGCCGGCAGAGCGTGCAAGGCTGGGCCGCGCGGTGATGCTGGGGCCACCGAACCAGGGCACGCCGCTGGTGGACGCGCTGGAGGACTGGCCGCCGTTTGAATGGCTCAATGGTCCTGCGGGGGCACAGCTGGGCACAGACGATCTGGCAGCGAACCTGCCGCCCGCGAATTTCGAGCTGGGGATCATTGCCGGGAACCGCACGGCGAACCCGATCTATTCGCAGATGATCGACGGGCCTGACGACGGAAAGGTCCCGGTCGCCTCTACGCGGGTGAAGGGGATGAAAGATCACATCACGCTGCCGGTCACCCATACGTTCATGGTGATGAACCCGCTGGTGATCGGGCAGGTGAAAGAATTCCTCGATACCGGGGCCTTTGACCCCGAGATGACGCTGATCGACGCCATGCGCGGGTAGTCGGGTTTACGTGACCCGGTTTACGTGATCCGGTTAACGTGGCCCATTTTGCGTCCCGCGCGGGCCTCGGCCTTGCCATAGAGGTGGATCGCGGCGCCGGTGGCGGCGATTTCGGGAACGCGGGCAACGTCGTCACCGATGAGGTTTTCCATCGTCACATCCGCATGGCGCGACCCGTCGCCCAAGGGCCAGCTCGCGATGGCGCGGATATGCTGTTCGAACTGGTCGATGGTCGTGCCGTTCTGGGTCCAGTGCCCGGAATTATGCACGCGCGGGGCGATTTCGTTGACGATAAGCCCCTGGGGCGTCACGAAAAACTCCACCCCCAGCACGCCGACATAGTCGAGCGCGTTGAGGATCTGGCTCGCCGCGAGGACGGCGTCGGTGCGCAGGCGCGCCGGGATATTGGCGGGCACGGTCGTGGTGTGCAGGATGCCGTCACGGTGCACGTTTTCACCGGGGTCAAAGCAGGCCACCGCGCCGTCCTGGCCGCGCGCGGCGATCACGGAGATCTCACAGGTGAACTCGATCAGCCCTTCGAGGATGACGCCGGACTCGGCCAGCGCCTCGAATGCCGTGGCGGGATCGCTGTCTTCGCTCAGACGCTGCTGGCCCTTGCCGTCATAGCCGAAGCGGCGGGTCTTCAGGATGCCGCCGCCAAAGATCGGCAGCGTGGTGGCGAGCACTCCGGCCGTCGGGATGTCGGCATAGGGCGCGGTGGTGAGCCCGAGGTCGCTGAGAAAGTCCTTTTCCGTCAGGCGGTCCTGGCTCGTGGCCAGCGCCTTGCGGTTCGGATGGATGGGCGCGCGGGCCTCGATGGCGTCGAGGGCGGCGGTGGGGATGTTTTCAAATTCGTAGGTGACCACGTCGACGGCATCGGCGAATGCGGCGATGGCTGCGGCGTCGTCATAGCCTGCCACGGTGTGGGCATGGGCCACTTGGGCCGCAGGGGCTTGCGGATCGGGGTCGAAGATGTGGGTTTTGAACCCCAGGCGGGAGGCCGCGACCGAGAGCATCCGGCCGAGCTGACCGCCGCCCAGAATGCCGATAGTGGCGCCTTGGGGGAGGGGGGTCATTCCGGCACCTCGGGGATCGAGGCCGAGAGCGCCGCGCGCCACGCGTCGAGCCGCTCGGCCAATGCCGCGTCATTTGTCGCCAGAATGCCCGCGGCCATGAGCCCGGCGTTGACCGCGCCCGCCTCACCGATGGCCATGGTCGCCACGGGAAAACCGCGCGGCATCTGCACGATGGAGTAAAGGCTGTCGACACCGCTGAGCGCTTTGGTCTGGATCGGTACGCCGATAACGGGCACGCGGGTTTTCGAGGCCATCATGCCCGGCAGGTGGGCGGCACCGCCTGCGCCCGCGATGATGACCTTGAGGCCCCGGTCTGAGGCCTCGCGCCCATAGTCCCAGAGCCGGTCCGGCGTGCGGTGGGCGGAAACGATGCGCGCCTCGTGGGCGATGCCGAGTTCGTCCAGAACCTCGGCCGCCTTTTGCATAGTGGGCCAGTCCGATTGGCTGCCCATGATGATCCCGACCTGCATCGCATCCCCCGCTTTAGGAAGCGCGGACTATAGCCATGGCGCAGGGTGGCGCAACGGTTGATACGCTTGGATCAGGCGTCAGGCGATGATGTCGGGGGTGATCTGGTCCTCGAGCCGCGCGATCCGGTCCTTGAGCGCGAGTTTCTCGCGTTTCAGGCGCCGGATGGAGAGCTGATCATGAGGGCGCGTCTCTTCGATCTCTTTGATTTCCGCATCGAGCGCACGGTGTTCGGCACGGAGCACGGTGTGTTCCGCCTTTAGCACGGCTTCGCGATCCATCATTCCAGAGTTCATCGGACGCTTTCAGTTACCTTGTGGATAACAGGTTACCATTTATTTGCGATTCCCTGCAAAGCTTCAGCATCTTGTGTTTGTTACGAAATACACCATATTTCATCGGGAGGGTTGCTGCAGGGCAGGGCCCATAACGGCGCGTCGCTTAGTCTAAAGGACATGTCACGATGACAAAGCTCACCTTGGGGACCCATCCCTACTTGCTTGGCTTCGATCAGCTGGAACGGCTGGTGGAACGGACGGCAAAGACCGGGAACGAGGGTTACCCGCCCTATAATATCGAACAGACATCGGACAATTCGTACCGGATCACGCTGGCCCTGGCGGGCTTTAGCGAAGACGATCTGGAAGTGACGGTAGAGGACCGCCAGTTGGTGATCCGCGGCCGTCAGAACGAGGATACGGACGGACGCGTGTTCCTCCATCGCGGCATCGCCGCGCGCCAGTTCCAGCGCTCTTTCGTGCTGGCAGAGGGCGTCGACGTCGGCACCGCCGAGATGGAAAACGGGCTCTTGCATATCGATCTGACACGGGCGGTGCCCGAGAAGGTCGTGCAGACAATCGAGATCAAGAAAGGCTGAAGCGATGAATACGAAATTTGAATTCCCCGAGAGCGTTCAGGCCCTGGTCTATGTGAAAGAAGTAGCCATCGACGATCTGCCCAGCGAAGTGCGGGCCGAAGCTGGTGATGTGGATCACCTCTATGCTGTGCACAATTCCGACGGCGAACAGTTGGCGCTGGTCGCGGACCGGCAGCTGGCCTTTGTGCTGGCGCGTCAGAACGACATGGACCCTGTGACGGTCCATTGATGGCCTCCTGATGAAACACCCCGTCGACTGGGTGGACGCGTTCACCGCGACCCCCATGGGCGGCAATGGCTGCGCCGTGGTCCACGAGGCCGCGGCGTTGTCGTCTGAGACCTGCACCCGTTTCGTGCGAGAGACCTCGCTCGTTGAATGCACATTTCTGGAGCCGTCCGAGGTGGCGGACGTGAAAGTGCGCTATTATCTCGCCTCTCACGAGATCCCCTTTGCCGGGCACCCGACCGTTGCGACGGCGGCATCGCTCTATCATCGGGGTATTTTGCGCGGGCCTGTGATGCGGTTCGAGACCGGCGCCGGGATCATCGAGGTGGAGGTGGGCGAAGGCCCCACATTCACCATGACCCAGGCGCGGCCCGAGTTTGGCGCGACCTGCGATCCCGCAGATGTGGCGGCGATCTACGGGTTGGAGGCCAGCGATGTGCTGGGCACACCGCAACTGGTGTCCACGGGGCTCGGATTTGTGATCACTGTGCTGAAGTCGATAGAGGCCTTGCGGGCAGCGGTGCTGGACGAGGATGCGTTGCGCGCCCATGGGGCGGCGCTCGGCGTACCGGATGGCACAATGCTGGAACCTTATCTCGTGGCGCTGGAGGGCGCGGATCTTGGTGACACGTTTGCGCGGCTTTTGATGGTGCCGCCTTCACCAGCGGAAGACCCGTTTACGGGGTCTGCGACCGGGGCGGCGGCGGCCTATCTGTGGCGACACGGGTTTATCGACGGACCTGCCTATATGGCCGAGCAGGGCCATGATCTGGGGCGACCCGGAGAGGCGCAGGTGGAGGTGATCGGCCCCCGTGAGGCGCCGGAGGCGGTGCGCGTGGGCGGGCGGGCCCACGTTCTAATGACTGGCGAACTGAATCTCGGGTAACGCAGCCTTGCGTAGCCAGTGATGCTTTTGCGTCCTAGGTTAAAAGACGGAGGCATTGCCATGACTAGATTTCTCATCCCTTTGATTTTCGCGGCCAGCGTTGCCGTAGCGCAGGAAACACCAGAGGCCACACCGGACTACAGTCCCATGACGCCGGAGCGCGTGGCCGAGATTGCACTGGCACTGGACCCCGACGCGCGGTTGGGCGGCAACGGGGTGGAGCTGACGATTTCTGATGTTCCCGTGTTGATCGTAATGGACGGCTTTGCCGACCGGATGCGGGCCATGGTGCCGATCCGGGATGCCGCCGGTATGGGTCAGGAAGAACTGGCGCGCGTGATGCAGGCCAATTTCGACACGGCCTTGGATGCGCGCTATGCCATTGCGCGGGGGCGTCTTTGGGCGGTGTTCATTCACCCGCTGTCGCCGCTGGAGCGTGATCAGCTGATTTCGGGTATCGGCCAGACGGTGAATATCGCGCTGACTTATGGGTCGGCCTATTCCGGCGGGGCGATGAGCTTTGGCGGGGGCGACAGCGGGGCGCTGTTGCTCGAGGAGCTTCTGGAGCGCGGGCAGGAATTGTAGGGCGTTGGGGCGGAATCAAGCGCGCAGCGCGCCGCCCCATCCACTGCCCGGCAGGCGAATTTCGCAGAAATTCTGCCGAGAGGGACGGGCCGCCCCCCGGCACGTCGATATGGCACCGCCGGGGCGGTGAACGTTCAACGTACCTAGCATTGCTGCCATAAAACGACCCGAACCGGTGTCAGGTCGACGCACCGCGTCCCGCCGATAGGGCTTTGGCTAGTTCCCGTAGGCCACCGATGGAAGCCACGTCGTCAGCCACGGCATCTCGAACACGATAAAGAGCCCGAGCAGCTGGAGCAGCACGAAGGGGATGATCCCGCGATAGATATGGCCCAGATTGACCCCCGGCGGGCAGACGCCTTTGAGATAAAAGAGCGCAAAGCCCACGGGCGGGGTCAGGAAAGACGTCTGCAGCGTCACCGCCACGAGGATCGCGAACCAGACAACCTGCGCATCATTGATCGTGCCGTAGTCCGGAACCTCGAGCGCGAGACCCTGAATGATCGGCAGCATGAGCGGCATGATGATCAGCGTGATCTCGATCCAGTCGAGGAGGAAGCCCAAGAGGAACACGATAAAGAGAATGAAGGCCACGACCATATAGGGGTTCTCGAAGACGCCCTCGATCATGTGTTCGACCACTTCGTCGCCGCCGTAGAGGCGCAGCACGTAGGCAAAGAAGTTTGCCGCCAGGAAGATGCCGAGGATGTAGCCCGATGTGTTGAGCGTGGACCGCGATACTTCGCGCAGGACTTTCCAGGAAAATCGACCATAGGCCACCGCCAGGAGCGTGGCCCCTAGTGCGCCGAGGCCCGATGCCTCGGTGGGTGTGGCAAGACCCGCAAAGATCGAACCCAGCACCAGAAGGATCAAGAACATGGGCGGGATGACGGAGAGAAGAACCTCCTTCACTTCGGTCCAGCCGATGGCCTGGGTGTTTTCGGGCACCGGCATGTCCTGTGGACGGATCAGCCCGTAGATCACGATGAATATGATGTAGAGCGCGCCGAGGATGAGCCCCGGGAAGAGGGCGCCCATGAAGAGGTCGCCCAGCGAGATTGCCAGCTGGTCGGACATGATCACGAGCATGATCGACGGCGGGATCAGGATGCCCAGTGTGCCGGACGCAGCGATAGTGCCCGTGGCGATGGGCTTCGAGTAGTTCTGTTTCATCATGGCAGGCAGGGCCATGACGCCCAGCAGCGTCACGGACGCGCCGATAACGCCGGTGGAGGCCGCCAGAATGATCCCGATCAGCAGAACGGTGAGCGACAGACCACCCTTAAGCCCGCCAAAGAGCCGCTGCATCGACTGCATCATGCGCTGGGCGACGCCGGACTGGTCGAGCATCAGCCCCATGAAGATGAACATGGGCAGCGCCACAAGCACCGGGTTTTGGACGATATTGCCGAAGATCCGCGAGGGCAGCGTGCCCATCTTGCGCCAGTCAATGCCGATGCGGTCAAACTCGATCACGTCGCGGAACGCGCCGCGGAAAGGGTCGAGGAAAACAAGGGCAAAGACGTAGAAGATCAGTGCCACGCCCACCAGCGCCATGGCCACAGGCACCCCTCGGAAGAGCAACACGATAAAGGTGCCGAAGATCACGGCCACCATCAGTTCATTCAGGGTCAGGATCTGCCCGATCAGTTCGAGAATGAACATCAGCGTGGTCTCCGCGCGTAGAGAAATGCGCCGAGGGCGGCGGTGAGAACGAGGGCTATCCAGACGGTGTAGTGGCTCTCATAGGGTCCCAACTCGAACTCGCCCATGAGGTAGCCGTTCCGCGTGATGGACCGCGGGGCCATGTCGGGCTGGGTGAGCCGCGTGGCCCACCAGAGCACGTAGAACAGCGCCAGATTGATCGTCATCGCGACGGCCGGCAGCATCCAGAAGAAGCGCGCCCAACCGCTGTCCATGCCTTGTTGGCCCAGAAGCCGGGTGACGCGCGCCACGATGGCCCAGGCGATGACCAGGAAGCTGACATTCATCAGCACCTTGAGAATCCACAGGTTGTGGAGGCCGTTGGGTGAGGAAGACCCCTCCCACGCCTGGATTGAGGTTACGGCGTAGTGAAAAGTCACATCCCAGCAGATCAGGCAGAAGGGCAAAAAGAGCCAGCCGAGGGCAAACAGGTCGACGCGCCGCTGTTTGGGCGGTTCGTAATTGTCGTAGAAAATGTCGACGCGCACGTGGCTGTTGGTCGTCACTGCATAGGCCACACCGGCGAGGCAGGCGATGCCGTAGAGCCACCATTGCATGTCGTCGAGCCAGGCCTGGTTGCCGGGGCCAACGCCGATGCGTCCGAAATTTCGCAAGAAAACCTGAATAACGATGACCATCATCAGGATTGGGAAGAGCCATGCCAGGATGTTGCCCAGTCCCACCATTGCGCGATCGGCGCGGTTGTGGGTTTCTCGATCGACCTCTCCCGGATCAGAGATCGAAACGATTTCAGTCTGCTCGGCCATGTCCCCTCCCTTGCCCACGCTCTGGTGGGTTAAAAACCCACCCTACGGAATGCGGACCGCTAGGGTGGGTTTTTAACCCACCGCACCTGTGGCCAGATGCGGTGGGAGAGACCGCGCGACGGCGCCGCGCGGTCATGAATTCATCTTACTTGCGCGGACGCGGCAGGTAGATGTTGGAGTTCCAGGTGTTGTAGCCCTCACGGAACTCAGCCAGGTCAGCCCAGACTTTCGCGAAGAACTCGTCTTCGGCTGCGAGTTCCTGTGCCACCTCGTTCCAGGTGGTTTCGAACACGTCCAGCTGCTCCGGCGTCCAGTTCTTGATGGTCACGCCGTTGTTTTCGACGTTGTCGACCATGGCTGCGTAGTTGGTGGCTTCGCCTTCGGCGTAGTTCGTGGTCACGTTGGCAAGGCAGGCGACTTCGATCTGCTTTTGCGAGCGTTCGTCGAGGTCTTCCCAGACGTCCTTGTTGACCAAGAGTTCAAACATCGTGGCGGGCTGATGCCAGCCAGGGAAGTAGTTGAACTTGGCGATCTTGTAGAAGCCCAGACGCGCGTCGATGCGCGGCATCGAGAACTCGGTCGCGTCGATGGCGCCGCGTTCCAGAGCCGGGAAGATGTCGCCGCCCGCAAGAAGCGAGGTGGACACGCCCAGACGCTGCATCACTTCGGCGCCGAGGCCAAAGAAGCGCATGTTCAGACCTTCGAGGTCGGAGAGCTCGTTGATTTCGGTTTTGAACCAGCCCGAGGTTTCAGGCGCGATGATCCCGCAGGGCAGAACCTTCACGTTGTATCCGTTGGTGTCATAGAGCTCTTGGTGCAGCGCGGCACCGTCGTCGTAGAGCATCCACGCCATAAACTCGCCTGCTTCCGGGCCGAAGGGCACAGCGGAGAAGAGCGATGCGGCGGTCATTTTGCCCTGCCAGTAGCCGGCCGTGGTGAAGCCAGCGTCGACCGAACCGTTGGACACAGCGTCGAGTGCTTCGAGGGTCGGGACCAGCTCACCGGGATCGAAGTGTTCGATCTCTACGGATTCAGAGATACCGTTTACCTTTTCAACGAAGTCGAGAGCTGCCGTACCGAGGATCGGCAGGTTTTTCCCGAAGGCGGATGTCATTTCCAGGGTTTCCTGGGCCTGAACAGCGCCAGCAGAGATCCCGGCAACGGCCAGGGCTGCGAATGTCTTTTTCATATTTTCCTCCCATAGAGACGTTGGCTGCCCCGGGTTCACCCCGGTGACTGCCACGACCGGTGATAGAATTGGCTCTGTGCGGTCGTTGGGCAAGAAGAAAGCGCAATTGGGCGGATATTGCAATAACGTATACGTTGTTGTGTGCATTAATCTTGTTTGGTACGTCTTGGCCTACGGGGTTTTGGGTAGAAATGCATGAAAAACGGGCCCCGGTGATCCGGAACCCGCTGAGGTGATTCTCTGCCAGGATTACTCGCCGGCGCCTACATAGTCCTTGAGCAGTTTCTCGTTTTTGGCGGCTTCGATCTGGTTGATGCGGTCCTCGGAGATGCGCTCGTCGAAGCGGAATTTCACAAAGTTCACCAGGCTGATCGTGAGCATCAGGACACCGATGGCCCAGTAGCCTTTGGTCGAAAGAGGCACATCCGTTGACAGGTAGAGGGAGATCCCGAGCATGGCGTAGGCCACGACGACACCGGCGCCGTTGAAGAACATGATCAGCGAGTTATCAGAGTTTTGGTTGAACATTGGTTTGGTCCTCGTTTTCCGTTTGATTTGAGTTGGTTAGGTTAGGATTTCAGGTCGTCAAGCACGTCGGCGGCCGTGACTTTGGTGGCGTCGCCATAGCCCTGGGCGGCCATGCGGTCGTCGAGAGTGTCGTGGTTCAGGTCGCCGTCGATCTCGTCGAGGATCTGGCCCTGTTCGAAAGGGTCGTCCTGACCCAGCACGCGGTCGATCAGCTCTTGCGCCTCGTTGGCCGGGGCCGTGCGGGAGATCGTGCGGTTCAGGCGGCGCTGGGTGTCGGCCTCGCGGCGGGCGGCCTTGGCGGCGATTTCCCCCTGTTTGAGGTCGATGATCCGGCGGTGCATCGTCTCGACGGATGCCTTGAGCCGCATGACTTTTTGGTCGAGCCGGTCGAGCGTGCCGTCGCGGATGGTCTTTTCATTCTTCATGGTGGCGATGGCCTGGGCGGCCTCGTTGGCCATGGCCTCGTTGCCGTCCTGAATGGCGGCCCTGGCGCGTTCGACCATTGTTTTTATGCGCTTTTCCAGGCCTTCGATCTGGCGCGTTTCGCTGCGCTGACGCTGGATCAGGGTAGCCAGAGTTGCCTTGGCAGCCTTGAGCGCGTCCTCGCTCTCGCGGATTTTCTGGGCGATCAGATCGAGCGCGTAGTGATCGCGGACCTTCTCTTCGGTGCGGCGGCTTTCGCCGATCAGGATGGTTCTGAGTGTTCCGAGCATCTTTGCCTCCGTTGCTATGAACATCGTTCACGAAACCGATATAGGGATTTGTGAACGGCGTTCAAGAAAAAAGTTGAACTTTGTTCACGAAATGGTTTGTGTCGGGTTTGGAGACAGTGGGCGGGTGCCTGTACCAGGCACGTTAACTTTTGGGGGAAGGGCGAAAACAGGCAGCCAGAATCCGTATGGAACCCGTACAGAAACTGTATGGCTCCGAGTCAGAATTGCGCTGTTAAGTTTTCGAGGGTGCTGCGGGTCGGCGTTAAATAAGTGGTAAGATTTGGAGCGCTTTGAGGCGACGACGAATGAGATGAAGCGTTTGCAGTCCGCGGCATTTAGGGGGTTGATGACTGACTTCGCCGGCCGCTGCTTTGAACCTGGGACTTGGATTTATCAGGCGTCCTGTCGGACGCTATTCTGAATCAAGAGCCGCCAATAATCGGGAAAGTCAAACAGGACACGCACGCCTTTGCTTTTTCGATAACGGTGAGCTAGCGTTGTCTTGAAGCTTTCGGATCGATGTATTTTGGGAAGAGCATTATGGCGCGTTTTTGTCTTTCACTTGCAGCGACGGTCTTTGTTATCGCTCTCGGCGGCATGGCCAAAGCGGCTACGGTCGTTGCACCAGTTTCTGTCACGACTGACTTAGATCCACTGTCCGCAGCCTATGACGTTAACAACGTTATCAACCAAAGTGGTCTCAGCACCGGTTACACTTCTGGTGTGACGGACTTCTCGACTTACATCGCGACGAATCCTACTGAACCCAACGGCACGGGATTCACTTTCGCCGGGGAGCTACGGACCTTTAGCGGAAACTTTGTGTTCGACTTGGGAGGTCTTTACTCAGTTTCGCAGTTGGCTCTGTGGAATCGAGGCCCGAGCCTACAAGGGATCCAGGATTTTTCGCTCTACTCATCGGACACAAGCGGTTTTGCCGGTGGGTCATTGATCAGTTCGTTTACAGCCAGTGCAGGAGTTAGCAATTCTGCGGCAGCTTCAAACGGGGCTCGGCTGCAGGTTTTTGGGTTCGCAGAGACGCAAGCCCGGTTCATCAGGTTGGAAGTTTCATCCGTCTATGGCAACTGTTGCGTTTCTCTTAGCGAGGTTGCGTTTGATGGAGCACCGGTGTCGGCAGTCCCTGTGCCTGCATCTTTGCCCCTCCTTGCCGTAGGATTTATTGCTTTGGGTGCTTTGGGACGCCGGAAACGCATCACAAGTCTTCACGGCTAAATCCACCTGGATGGTTTGGCGAAAACCGCGTCAGACGCGCCCTAAGCGACTACACATGTTCTGTCATCAAAATGGCGGCGGGCGATGCCTCTAGCAGGCCTACTTGACTGAATTGGATCTTGCACCGAGCTGAACTTTGGTGCTGCACAACATGCCCGCTTGGTTCGCGCAGCGCGCAAACTCCCAACTCGCCGCCCCTCAGCGCGCGGCGATGTTGGACAGGACCAGCGTGATCATGCGCTCGAGCTTTTCCGGGGGGACGCCGGAGATGCGGCGTTCGAGGCCCAGGAGCACGATGCCGTGGACCGAGGAGAAGAGCGCGCGGGTCATTAGCTCGATGTCTTCGGGACTGTATTCCGGGTAGACCTCGCGCAGGGGCGCGGCGATGAAATCGAAGAGCTGTTTGAGTTCGGCGAGGTACCAGTCGGGCACGCCGGTTTCCTCGGTCAGTTCCACGTCAAAGAGCGCGCGCCAGAGCCGGGGGTTGGCGATGGCGAAGTGTAGGTAGGCCGTCGACAGCGCGATGAGCGTGTCCTGGGGCGTGTCGCTGCCCGCATGGGACGCGGCACCGACGGTTTCGCCGATGCGTTTGAAGGTGCGGCCGTTCACGGCCAGCGTCAGGTCGTGGAGATCGCCGAAGACATTGTAGATCGCCCCGACGGAGCAGGGGGCCTCTTTGGCGAGGTCGCGCGCCTTGAGCGTGTCGAGGCCGCCCTCGGCGATTTGCCGTTCGGCGATGTCGATGAGGCGCGTTTTCAGCGCCTCTCGTTTTTCTGCGGTGTCCCGTGCCATGGTCCCGTGAACTATGTTCAAGCGGGCGGCCTGTCTAGTCTCTTGAGCTATTCACGGGGTGCGGGTGCGCCGCCTTCGAAATTGTTGCCGTTCTCGTAATCGCAGGGGGCTTCCTGCATTTGCAGGTGCAGGTCGTTGCCGGTGTAGGGATGCGCGCGGGCCAGGTCTTCGTCCACGTCGATCCCGAGGCCGGGGGCCGTGGGGGCGGGGATGAAGCCGTTTTCGACTGAGATCGATCCCTTGATCAGGTCGCGGTGGAAATCGGTCTCGATGGTTTCGGCCATAAGCAGGTTGGGGATCGACACGGCGAGCTGGACATTGGCGGCCCATTCGATGGGCCCGGCATAGAGATGAGGGGCCATCTGGGCGTTGTGGACCTCGGCCAGGGTGGCGAGTTTCTTGGCCTCCCAGATGCCGCCTGCGCGACCGAGCGCCGGTTGCAGGATCGTGGCTGCGCCCTGGCGCAGTACGGAGGCGAATTCGGCCTTGGTGGTGAGCCGTTCCCCGGTGGCCACGGGGATGCGCACGGCGCTCGCGACCTTGGCCATTTCGTCGACGTTGTCGGGCGGGATCGGTTCTTCGAACCAGAGGGGGGAGTAGGGCTCGAGCGCCTGACCGAGGCGGATGGCGCCTGCGGTGGTGAACTGGCCGTGGGTGCCAAAGAGCAGGTCGGCGCGGTCGCCCACGGCCTCGCGGATCGCTTTGCAGAAGGCCACGGACATGGAGATGTCGCGCATGCCGGGCATGTGGCCGCCGCGCAGCGTGTAGGGGCCCGCGGGGTCGAATTTGACCGCGGTATAACCTGCGTCGCAGGCGGCCACGGCGGCCTCGGCGGCCATGTCGGGCGAGGTCCAGAACGCGTCCAGCGGGTGGTGCGGCAGGGGGTAGAGATAGGTGTAGGCGCGGACGCGGTCGTTCATCTTGCCCCCGAGGAGCGCCCAGACCGGGCAGTCGCGTGCCTTGCCCAGGATGTCCCAGCAGGCAATCTCGAGACCCGCGAAGGCGCCCATGACGGTGAGGTCGGGGCGCTGGGTGAAGCCCGAGGAATAGGCGCGGCGGAACATCAGTTCGATATTGGCGGGGTCTTCGCCGGCCATGTGGCGGTCAAAGACGTCTCGGATGACGTGGCCCATGGCCTCGGGCCCCACGGAGGACGCGTAGCATTCGCCCCAGCCCACGATGCCGGTATCGGTGGTGAGTTTCACCAGGATCCAGTACCGGCCCCCCCATCCGGGGGCGGGTGGCGCGGTGACGATCACGTCGAGATTGGCAAGCTTCATCTGAGTCCCCTGACTTCTGGTGCTGCTGCCGAGGGTGCCGTTTCGCGCGCCGACCGCAAGTCAGAAAACGGCGTTACGCGGCGCTGGTGGACCGGCGTTTGCGTGTCACGAAGACGATGAGGCAGCAGAAGACGAGGAAGGAGGACAAAAGGAACGGCGCGCCGGGCAGGTAGGTGCCGCCTTCGCGCGTGTAGAGGAAGAAGAGCTGGGTCATGACGAGGGGCGAGAAGATCAGCGCCAGCGCCTTGGCCGAGGTGATGATGCCCTGGAGTTCGCCCTGCTGATTGTCGGCGGCGCGCTGGCTCATGAGGCCCTGCAGCGCGGGGGTGACGACGGCGCCGAATGCGGAGATCGGGGTGAGCGCCAGCACGAGCCAGCCTGCCTGGACGTAGCCCAGCAGGATGAAGATGGCCACGTTGAAGATGAACCCGTAAAGGATCGTCGCCCGTTCGCCGAAGCGCGGGATGATCAGGCGGATCAGGAAGCCCTGAACGACGGCCATGGATATCCCGAAACAGGCCAGCGAGAGGCCCACCATGCCCTCGGACCAGCCGAAGCGTTCGGGCGTGAAATAGGCCCAGACGGTGGGGTACACGATGAAGGCAAATTCGTAGAGGAAGACGATGAAGAGAAAGCGCCGGACGTCTGGCAGTTGGCCGATGGCCTTGAGCGCGCCGAAGGGGTTCGCGCGTCTGAGCTCGAACGGGCGGCGGATTTTGTCGTCCACGGTTTCGGGCAGCACGAAGTAGCCAAAGACGAGGTTGATGGCGGCCAGTGCGGCGGCCGCAAAGAACGGGATGCGGGGGCCGAGTTCGCCCAGCAGGCCGCCGATGACAGGGCCGAGAACGAAGCCGATGCCGAAGGCCGCGCCGATCAGGCCGAAATTCGCGGCTTTCTTTTCGGGTTCAGATATGTCGGCGATGAAGGCGGCGGCGGTGGACTGGGTGGAGGTGGCGATGCCGCCGATGATCCGCGTCAGGATCAGGAGCCACATGGCGTGCGCCAGGCCCATGATCACAAAGTCGATGGCCACGATGAAGAGCGAGCCCAGCAGGATCGGTCTGCGGCCGTAGCGGTCAGAGAGCGACCCGACGATGGGGCCAAACAAAAACTGCATCCCGGCAAAGATCGTCGTCATGATCCCGCCCCAGATCGCCGCCTGGCCCAGATCGGCGCCCGTGATCTCGCGGATCAGGGTCGGCAGGACAGGCAGGATGAGCCCGATGCCCATGGCATCGATGGTCAGCGTGATGATGATGAAGGTTAGCGCCAGGCGCGGATTTGTTACTTTTTTGGCCATGGTGCCTCTTGGTGAGGCCCGCCATAGCAATGCCTATCCCGGCTGAGAAGTGAAATCGTACTGATCTGTTTAGATGTGACCCACCGTCTTTAAGAAGCTGGTGAGGTGCCCGGCATAGGATTTGGGGTCCTCGACGCAAGGAAGGTGGCCGCAGCGGCGCATTATTTCGAACCTTGATCCCGGGATCAGCTCTACGGTTTCGCGCACGAGGTCGGCGGGGGTGGCGTCGTCTTCGGACCCGGCAATGCCGAGGCAGGGCAGGCGGAGCGACGCGGTGGGCGTGTAGAAATCGGTGCCCTGGATCGCGTTGGCGCAGCCGATATAGCCTTCTTCGCGGGTGCCGATCAGCATGTTCTGCCAGGCGGCCATTTCGGGCGTGGCGCGGAAATCCTTGCCGAACCAGCGCTTCATCGTGGCGTCGCCGATGGCGTTCATGCCGAAACGGCGGATCGTGTCGATGCGGTCGTCCCAGATTTCGCGGGTGGCGATTTTTGCCCCTGTATTGGACAGGACGAGCGCGCGCACGATGTCGAGCCTTTTGGCCGCGAGCCCCTGCGCGATGAGGCCGCCGATGGAGAGGCCCACAAAGACGCATTCGCGTACCTCGAGCGCGTCGAGGAGGCTTTCGACGTCCTTGACGAGCGCGCCCATGGAATAGGGCGCGTCCGGGCAGTCACTGAGCCCGTGGCCACGTTTGTCGTAGCGGATGATCCGCAGGCCCGGCGGCAGGTGCGGCAGGATGTCGTCCCAGAGCCTGAGATCGGTGCCGAGAGAGTTGGCGAAGACAAGCGGCGCGCCGGAGGGGTCGCCGTCTACGCGGTAGTTCAGTTTCACGGTGCCGGTATCAAAGACGTTCAAAATGGTAGTCCCACGTAGTTTTCTGCGAATGCGGTTTGCGCGGCGCGGCTCTGCGCCAGATGGTCGAGTTCGGCCTCCTGGATGCGCTGGTCGAAGTCTGCGGCGTCCGGGTATCGGTGCATGATCGAGGTGAACCACCAGGAGAAGCGGATGGCTTTCCAGACGCGGGCGAGGGCACGGGCGGAGTAGTCGCTGAGTGCCTCTGGGTTGCCGTCATAGGCGGCGCTCAGCGCGGTATAGAGGTAGTGGACGTCCGAGACCGCGAGGTTCAGCCCCTTGGCCCCGGTGGGCGGAACGATGTGGGCAGCGTCGCCCACGAGAAAGAGCCTGCCCCAGGACATCGGCTCGCAGACAAAGGAGCGCAGCGGCGCGAGGCTGTAGTCGAGGACATCGTCAGAGGTGACGAGCGTGTCGGCGGCCTCTTCGGGGATGCGGCGTTTGAGTTCGTCCCAATAGGCCGGGAGCGGGAGTTTGTCTGCCTCCAGCGGGTGCTGGATGTAATAGCGGCTGAGCGTGGCGTTGCGCATGGAGCAGAGCGCGAAGCCGCGTTCGGAATTGGCGTAGATCAGTTCCTCGCTCACGGGCGGTGTCTCGGAGAGGACGCCGAGCCAGCCAAAGGGGTAGACGCGTTCAACCTCGCGGCGCTGATCCTCGGGGATGGTTTTGCGCGAGACGCCGTGGAACCCGTCGCAGCCGATGACGTAGTCGCAATCGAT
>JBCDKE010000056.1:0-20126 GCA_038747015.1 Pseudomonadota bacterium | reverse complement strand
CGCACCGGCGTCGCGCTTATGGAAATCGTCTCGCGCCCCGATATCCGCGGCCCCGAAGAGGCCGCTGCCTATATCACCAAGCTGCGCCAGATCATGTGGTACCTCGGCACCTGCGACGGCAACATGCAAAACGGCAACCTGCGCGCCGACGTCAACGTGTCGATCTGCACCCCCGGCGCCTACGAGAAATACCGCGAGACCGGTGATTTTGGCCATCTCGGCACGCGCTGCGAGATCAAGAACATGAACTCCATGCGCTTTATTCAGCAGGCTATCGAGGTCGAAGCCCGCCGCCAGATCGCCATCGTCGAGGACGGCGGCACCGTGGATCAGGAAACCCGGCTCTTTGACCCGGACAAGGGCGAAACCCGCTCCATGCGCTCCAAGGAAGAGGCGCATGACTACCGCTATTTCCCCTGCCCGGACCTCCTGCCGCTGGAAATCGAACAGGGCTGGGTCGACGATATCGCCGCCACGCTCCCTGAGCTGCCCGATGCCCGCAAGGCACGCTTCATCGCGGATTACGGCCTCAAAGACTACGACGCCACCGTGCTGACCGCCGAACCGGTCTGGGGCGAATACTTTGAGAAAGTCGCAGAGGCCTCCGACGGAAAACTCGCCGCCAATTGGGTTCTGAACGACCTCTTTGGCCGCCTCAAAAAGGACGACGCCGATTACGACGCAAACCCGGTTTCCGTCGACCAGCTTGCCAGCATCATCAAGCTTATCAAATCGGACGCGATCTCTGGCAAGATCGCCAAGGACCTCTTCGAGATCGTCTACACCGAGGGCGGCGACCCCGAGGCCATCGTCGAAGAACGCGGCATGAAACAGGTCACCGATACCGGCGCCATCGAGGCCGCCGTGGACGAAATCATCGCCGCCAACCCGGCCCAGGTCGAAAAGGCCAAGGACAACCCGAAACTGGCGGGTTGGTTCGTCGGGCAGGTGATGAAAGCCACGGGCGGCAAAGCCAACCCGGCCGCCGTCAACAAGCTCGTCCAGCAAAAGCTCGGGCTTTAGCGCGTTTGGGCGCTCACGCGGTGCGTGGGCGCACATAACTTGCCCTAGAATCGGATTTCTGTGCGCGGTACTGCCGCGCCACGTTCTGTGCTACACGCAGGGCGCGAAGCTCGCAGTACCGCTAGCCGACATTCAAGACATCTTAAGGGACCTGATCCATGGTCAACAAACTCAACGGCTTTGCCCCCGTTTCGCTCAGCCTTCTCCGCGCGGTCGCCGGGCTGATCTTCCTCCTTCACGGCACCCAGAAACTCTTTGGCTTCCCAGAGCCTCAGTGGCCGGTAGAGGCCTTCTCCCTGCCCTGGTTTGCTGGCGCCATCGAACTCGTGACCGGCGTCCTGCTGATCCTGGGCCTCTTCACGCGCCCCGCGGCATTCCTGGCCTCTGGCACCATGGCCGCCGCCTACTGGATGGCCCACGCGCCCCAGAACCTCTTCCCCACGCTCAATGGCGGTGACGCAGCAATCCTTTACTGCTTCATCTTCCTCTATCTCGTCTTCGCGGGCGGCGGTTCCATCGGCCTCGATGCGTCGCGCGAAGGCAAGGCGGCCTAGGCCCGCAACCTCCGACCCAAAACCGACAAGCGAAAAACCCGCCAGTTCCCCCCTGGCGGGTCTTTTGTATTTGCCGTTGCGTGGACTGCCATTAGGGCCCGGCTATCTCCAGTTGCGAATGATTTGCATTTGCGTTATATTGCCATTGAGCGCAAGCGATACGTGCCAGCCAGCTCCCGATGTGACCCACACCGACGGAGGACGTAAAATGATTAACAAGCTCATCCCCTACGCGATCATGGCCGCAGCATTTGCCGCCGCAATCTGGCGCGATGCTCCCTACGCCGCCCTGCCCTTCATCGCCGCGCTCGTGGGCTCGTACACGATCCGGCTGCTGATCACGCAGAACCATGACCGCGAAGTGTCCGAGGAACGCGATGCGGGCCGCGAACGCCCCCTGGCGATGACGGTGGCCTTTGGCATGGTCTTTATCCCCATAGTGATCCTCGCTTTCCCGGTGGCGGATTTCGCTGCCTACACGCCCTTCCCCGGACAGGTGGCCTTCGGCTTTGTGCTGGCGGTGATCGGGCTCTACGCGTTCTGGCGCTCCCACAGCGATCTCGGCAATCTATGGTCGGCGCATCTGGAACTGCGCGAGGGTCACACGCTCGTCACCCAAGGGATCTACGCGCGGGTGCGCCATCCGATGTACACGGCAATCTTTCTCCACGTGCTGGGACAACTCTTCATGTTTGCCAATTGGATCGCGGCGCCGGCAGGGCTCATCACCTTCGGGTTGCTCTACCTGCTGCGCGTAGGTCCGGAGGAAAAGATGATGCACGACACCTTTGGCACCGAATGGGAGGCTTACGCCGCACGAACGCCGCGCCTCTTGCCGCGGCTTGTCTCCCCGGCGTCATGAATTTTTTTTTGCGCACCAAAACCCCGAAATTAACCATCTCATGTGCGTATCCGCAGCCATACGGAATCCATACGGGTTCTGTACAGGTTCTGGCAGCGCTCAGAATCACCTTTCTGCCGATCGTTAACCCGGCGCTCTGGCAGGAAACCGCCCGCTAACGTGCGCTCTGGCGGCGCTGCCAGTGACGCGCCGAGCGGCCGCGTCGTTAGCGGATCGTGATCGCAAGCGCGTGAATTCGCTCCATTATCTCGGGGCCCAATGCGGCATAGATTGCGCGGTGTTTTGCAACCCTTGTTTTGCCGTCCAAAGATGCCGATGCGATGGTCAGACGAAAGTGACTTTCGCCCCCTTCCTGATAGCCCGCATGACCGCGATGGGCCTCGCTTTCATCAATTACGCTGAGCTCCGTAGGCTCAAAAACCTCGCGCAGTTTGGCCTCAATTTTTTCGACCATCCCCATATTTTTTCTCCCTGCCCCTTTTAACTCGCGCAACAGACTTTAAACTCTGTCAGCCGAGTCGGAAAGGAATGCTCATGTCCAAGGATGATCCCTTCGGTTTCGACATGTCTGTGTCGTCCGCCAAGAAGAAAAACACCCGCGGCCGCCGGGGAATGTCCGGGGCGTTTGAGACCTCCACGCGCACCTGCGACAAACCCGGCTGCAATGAGCCTGGCAAGTACCGCGCGCCTAAGTCGCCGGACGTGCTCGATGACTTTTACTGGTTCTGCAAGAACTGCGTGCGCGAGTACAATCTGAAATGGAATTTCTTTGACGGTTCGACCGAACAGGAAATGGCCGAACAGGTCGATAAGGACCGGGTTTGGGAACGTGAAACCAAACCGTTCAAACAATCCGCCGAGGAACGCGCCTGGGCGCGACTGGGCATCGACGACGCACATCAGGTGCTGGGCGCAAATGCAACGCGCAACCCCGGCAAGTCGGTCACCGGCACCCGCCGCCTGCCCGCCACTGAACGCCGCGCGATCGATATTCTCGAGGCGCGCGACAACATGACCAAGGCTGAAATTCGCAAGGCTTACAAGGCCTTGATCAAGGTCTTGCACCCCGACATGAACGGCGGCGACCGCAGCCAGGAAGAGCAGCTGTCCGAAGTCGTCTGGGCCTGGGACCAGATCAAGGACAGCCGCAATTTCAAGTAGCCTCAGATGTCATCAATGCGTTTGAGATGGCGAAAGACCGTGTTCTGCTCGCGTCTGTAGCTTCTGAACGCGAGGTGAAATCCAAGCAATGACAACAGCCACGGCAACGCAACCAAAGGCTTGGTCACAAGCGTCACCACTAAAAGCCACGGGCCGAACATCGTCCCGAAAACAGGCAACACAAACGTCCCCGCCGCGATGCCAAGTGTTGCCGTGGCAAACACTACGCCGAGGAGCGCCCTGAGTGCACCAGCGCGCCCAGAAAACCCGAATTTGTCGCGCAGTAGGCCGGCTGCTATGCAGCCGCCAACGGCTGAAGCAACGGCAAGCATACCCTGGGCAATGTCTTCACCCATCAAATCGATATGGCCCTGCAGGCCACTCAATGCTTCGCTTCCCAATATTGCACCGCAAACTGCAACGCCCGCATAACCCATAAACACCATCCGCTCAGCCGGACTGGGTGGCGTAAAAACCATATTCACCATTTACTCCGTCACTCGTTCCAAAGCCCGGAGTAGTGAGCGGTTTAGGCAAAATCTAGGCAAAACACCAAAATATCCGCCTCTTTGAAAATTAATTTCCAGCAATTTAGCGGATTATTATTGAGCCCGTAAACAATGGCCAATTTAGCATTGGTATTGTGCCCATTAAGCCGCTTTAAAGACGAGGCTCACTCCATTGAGACAATGGCGTTTTCCTGTGGGTTTTGGGCCGTCGTTAAAGATGTGTCCAAAGTGCGATCCACAACGGCGACAGTGGCACTCAGTCCGGACGCGCAGGAGCTTGCGATCTTCCTTCGTGCGGATCGCATCGGCTTGCGCCTGCCAAAAACTGGGCCATCCGGTTCCGCTGTCGTATTTGTGCTCTGACGAATAGACCGGCAGATCGCACCCGCGGCAATGATACATGCCGGCATCATAAACCTTGTCTAGCGGGCTAGAGCCCGCCCGCTCGGTCCCTTCTCGGCGCATCACCTTGAATTGCAGGGGCGTAAGCATGGCGCGCCACTCTGCCTCTGTGCGCGTTACTTCAAAGGATCCGCTGGCTGCAAAACTAGGCAACCCAGCCGTTACAGCAGCCCCTGCAGCAGAGGCCAATAGCGCACGGCGGGTTAAGTCAAACTGCATCTTCGTCGTCCTTCCAAAATCAGCGCGTCGAGCGGGGCTCTCCCCTGGTACGAACACGCGCTCGCTACCTTTGTTGCCAGATAAACAGACAGGCACCGTTAGAGAGCGTTACGAGGCCTGATGGACCCGAATGGCAAACTCTAGTGCTCCAAGCCATCTGGCTGTGGTCTCGTGCATACAAGCATGGGCGCAATTGGATTAGCGTTAAACTGCAAGCGCTGACGAAGTGTTGAACAAGTCGTAGCATTGGACTCCGGCTGGGAAACTTTTTCCCGCTGGTCTGCTTGAGCGCTGAAAGCCTTTATCTTTTGTGATCGGGCAAATCGTCCAAAGTCTTTTGCGGCACAACTTTAGGAAGAATAGACAGTAGTTCTTGCGCTTCAGGAATTAGATTTTGCTCTTTCAGTTTCCTTCGCGGATCGGTCAGGTTTCTTTTCTCGTAGGGATCAGTTCGATGATCGTAGAGTTCTCCCGTCCCGTCGAAGTACTTAATGAGCCGGTGAGTTTGGCCTCGCGCACTTAGCGAGATCCTCGGACGATCCGGGTTGGCTTTGGAAGGAGCGCGAAAAGCCGACAACGCATAGCCGCGACCTTTCTCGCCATTAAGGACCGGCCAAAGCGATTGCCCATCCAAGACATGAGGCGCATCCCCGCCCACCACCTCGAGAAGTGTGGGGTAAATGTCGAGCAAAGATACCGGTTCATCTGACCTGCCAATCGGTACATCCGGGCCCGAAATCATCAGCGGCACTCGCAGAGACCTTTCCCACAGCGAGAACTTCCGAAATGCGAGCTTTTCGCCGAATTGCCAGCCGTGATCAGACCAAAAGACGATGAGAGTATTTTCCGATAACCCGGTTTCATCCAGATGATCCAAGAGCCGCCCTACGAGGTAGTCAGCGTAGGCAACCGAAGCCAAATACGCGCGGATCAGAGCGAGATACTCTCCGGTTTCATAGATTTTACGCCCCAGCCATGTACGTGACATGGCGTTGGCGTGTTGGGGTAAGCAGTCGAGCTCGGACGTGTCGAAAGGATCAAACTCCCGGTTACCCATGCCTGGCGGCAGGCGAACTTCATCGGGGATCAGGTCAAAAAAGCGCTGTGGCACCAAGAATGGCAGGTGCGGGCGATAGATGCCATGGGCCCAGAATTGCCCGGTGGAGCGGGGCTGCATCTGAGAAATTGTAAAATCGACATGGGCGTCATCTTGGGTCCGCGCATCTTGGGCAAGCGGTCCAAAGTCATCCAGCGCCCTCAAGCGATCACTTTTGACCGCCTTAGACACCGGTTCAAATTTTTCCTGGTACATTGGGTGGGTCGCGTCCCAATCGGCCCAGCACTGTCCTGATTTCCCGGTGTGATAAACCTTGCCCGACATCGTGGTCCGCCAATCCTCAACTTTGGCACGAGCGATGATCGAACGTTTGGCCTTGGGTCTATAGCTCATCGCCCATGACTGTTCGTTTCCATAGATGCCGTTACGCCAAGGGCCTTGCCCAAACAATGTGGCGGTTCGAGAGGGCGAACAAGCGGGCGCTGCGCAATACGCCGACCGGAAGAGCATGCTTCGCTCAGCAAGCCGCGCAAGGTTAGGCGTATAGGCGTCAGGATGCCCGCCGCGATAGTCCGTCAAAGGAGATATCCAGTCGTTGAGGTCTTCGACCGACAACAGAAGAATGTTCTCTATCGCGTCCATGCCTGCTTTCTTTTCTGGGACTAGCGCTGCTCAGCCCTATAAAGTCCATGGGAGACGCCTCAATACAAGCATTATGGCGCGGCGTTTTCTCAAACGTTGTAGACGCTCGGTGTCTGGGCCTTGCCCCTCCTCGCGATATGATGCACGACGACTGCCGCAGAGGCGCGAATAAAAAGGGAAGCCCCGATGGCTGACGGTTCACTGGATATGGATATGACGCCGACCAAAGAGATCAACGTACGCGAGGTCTTTGGCATCGACACGGATATGGTCGTTCGTGGGTTCGAGGAACCTACGGACCGCGTGCCGGAATTCGATTCGACTTACAAATTCGACCCCGACACGACGCTCGCGATTCTGGCCGGCTTTGGCCACAACCGCCGCGTTATGATCCAAGGTTATCACGGCACTGGTAAGTCGACCCATATCGAACAGGTCGCGGCGCGCCTGAACTGGCCCGCCGTCCGTGTGAACCTAGACAGCCATATCAGCCGGATCGACCTTATCGGTAAGGACGCGATCAAGCTGAAAGACGGCAAACAGGTCACCGATTTCCAGGAAGGCATCCTGCCCTGGGCGCTGCGCAACCCCTGCGCCATCGTGTTTGACGAATATGACGCGGGCCGCGCTGACGTGATGTTCGTGATCCAGCGCGTGCTGGAAACCGACGGCAAGCTCACGCTCCTCGACCAGAACAAGGTCATCACCCCGCACCCGCATTTCCGGATCTTTGCGACGGCAAACACCGTTGGTTTGGGCGATACGACGGGCCTTTACCACGGAACTCAGCAGATCAACCAAGGCCAGATGGACCGCTGGTCGCTGGTAGCCACGCTCAATTACCTGAGCGTCGGTGCTGAGAGCGCGATCGTTCTCGCCAAGAACCCGCATTACAACACCGAAAGCGGCCGCAAGACGGTAGAGCGCATGGTGACGGTGGCTGACATGACGAGGACCGCGTTCATGGCGGGTGATCTGTCGACGGTGATGTCACCGCGGACGGTGATTGCATGGGCACAGAACGCCGAAATCTTCCGTGACGTGGGCTACGCCTTCCGCCTGTCGTTCATGAACAAATGCGACGAGCTTGAGCGCGCGACGGTGGCAGAGTTCTACCAGAAGTGCTTTGACGAAGAGCTGCCTGAAAGCGCAGCGAACATCACGGCGTGAGCGCGCCGTAGCGAGGCATGAATGAACGGTAAGTCCGACAACCCCGCCGATCCGTTCAAGAAAGCCGTGGCCGAGGCAGCGAAGGTGCTCGCTGACGACGCCGAATTGACGGTTTCCTATTCGGTGGACCCACCCGGCGCGACCAGCGAAACGCTGCGCCTGCCTCAGGTATCGCGGCGGATGACGCGGGAGGAAATCCTCCTGGCGCGGGGCACCGCGGACGCGCTGGCGCTGCGCCACCGCTACCACGATCAGGGCACATTCAACCGCTATCTGCCCCCAGGCAACATGGCGCGCGACCTCTACGAGGCGATGGAAACCGCCCGCTGCGAGGCCGTAGGCGCACAGGCGATGCCGGGCACGGCGTCGAATATCGACCACAAGATTGCCAATGAGGCGCTCCGCAAGGGTTATGGCGACATCACCGAGGCGGCCGAGGCGCCACTGGCGGCGGCTGCCGGGTATCTCATCCGCCATCTCGCCACCGGGCGCGACCTGCCCAAGGACGCCGCCAATGTCATGGAACTGTGGCGCGGCTATATCGAGGGTCAGGCGGGCGGCACGCTGGAAAATCTCGAAGGGATGCTGTCGGATCAGGCGGCCTTCGCCAAATTCGCTCGTCAGATCATCTCGGACCTCGGCTACGGCGATCAGCTGGGCGATGATCCGGACGAGTTGGACGACACTCAGGAAGATCAGGCCGAAAGCGACGACGAAAACCAGGATCAACCGGATTCCACGGGCGAAGACGACAGCGATAGCGAAGACGATGTCGATGCCGCCCCCGAACAGAGCCAGGAACAGCAGCAGGACGCCGCTCAGGCATCGGTGACTCTCGACGACATGGCCGAGGCGGAAATGGCCGAAGAGGCCGAGATGCCCGACGGCGATGCGCCGATGGAGCCTCCCGCCCCGCCGCCGCACTCCGAAGCGGACCCGGACTACGTGGTCTACAATCTGGACCATGACGAAGAAATCCGCGCCGAGGATCTCGCCGAACCGGCAGAGCTGGAGCGTCTGCGCACTTATCTCGATCAGCAGCTCGAGCCGCTAAAGGGCGCGGTGTCGCGGCTAGCGAACAAGCTTCAGCGCCGTCTTCAGGCTCAGCAGAACCGTTCTTGGGAGTTTGACCGAGAGGAAGGAATGCTTGATGCAGGTCGCTTGGCGCGCGTCGTGGCAAACCCGACCACCCCCCTGTCGTTCAAAGTCGAGAAAGACACCGAATTCCGCGATACCTGCGTGACGCTCCTTTTAGACAACTCCGGGTCCATGCGCGGGCGTCCGATCTCGATCGCGGCGATCTGCGCGGACGTGCTCGCACGGACGTTGGAACGTTGCTCGGTCAAGGTCGAAATCCTGGGCTTCACAACCCGCGCCTGGAAAGGCGGTCTTTGCCGCGAGGGCTGGCTGGCAGAAGGCCGTCCGCAACAGCCCGGCCGCCTGAACGATCTGCGCCACATCATTTACAAATCCGCCGACGCCCCCTGGCGGCGTGCACGCCCGAATCTTGGCCTGATGATGAAGGAAGGCCTGCTAAAGGAAAACATCGACGGCGAGGCGTTGGAATGGGCACATAAACGGCTCGCGCCGCGGCCCGAGGCGCGCAAGATCCTTATGGTGATCTCAGACGGGGCACCGGTGGATGATTCAACTTTGTCGGTTAACCCAGCGAATTATCTGGAAAAACACCTGCGTGACGTGATCGCCATGGTGGAAAAGAAAAAGCAGGTGGAACTGATCGCCATCGGCATCGGCCACGACGTGACGCGCTACTACGAGCGCGCCGTGACGATCACCGACGTGGAACAGCTCGCCGGGGCGATGACGGAACAATTGGCCGGGCTTTTCGACAAGGACCCTCGAGCGCGCGCGCGCATGATGGGGATGAAGCGCGCCAGCTAGGCAGCGCCCGCACCTGGTGGCACCCTCGGACCCTCCGGGGGGAGTTATTTTGGAAAGATGAAGGTGAGGTATGTTTCAGAGTTTTGAAAGCACGACATCGCCGGATCAGGGGCCGCCACGGCTGGCCGCATTGCGGGAGCGCATGGCGGCTGAAGGCGTGGACGGCTTTATCGTGCCGCGCGCGGATGCATGGCAGGGAGAATACGTCGCCCCCTGCGATGAGCGTCTGGCGTGGCTCACCGGCTTTACCGGTTCGGCTGGCTACTGTGTGGCGCTGATGGATAGCGCGGGCGTTTTCGTCGACGGGCGCTACCGCGTACAAGTCAAGCAGCAGGTGGCCGATGTGTTCACGCCTGTGGACTGGCCTGAGACCTCGCTCACCTCCTGGATCGCCGAGAATGCGGCAGAGGGCACAAAGATCGGCTTTGATCCCTGGCTGCATTCACCAAAGCAGGTGCGTAGCCTGGAGGCAGGGGTTGAGAAATCCGGGATCACTTTGGTGCCGGTGAAAAATCTCGTCGACGCCGTATGGGACGACCGCCCTGCCCGCCCGGGCGACCGTGCCTTTGCGCATCCATTGGAACTGGCCGGGGAAAGCTCCTCCGACAAACGCGCCCGGCTGGGCGCAGTATTGCGTGAGAAAGGAGAAAGCGCCGCGATCATCACCATGCCGGACTCGATCTGCTGGCTTTTAAACATCCGCGGCGCGGATATCCCGCGTGTTCCAATCCTGCAGAGTTTTGCGATCCTTCAGGCCGATGGTCGCGTGGCACTTTTCGTGGAGCCGGAGAAAGTCGCAGACCTCGATATCGAGGCAGACGTGCATCCGCCGGAGGCGTTTCTAAGCGCGGTTGCCGGCCTAGAAGGCCGCGTCAGAGTAGATGCGGATACCTGCCCTATTGCCGTGATTGACGCACTCCGGGGCGAGGTGTCGGAGGGGACGGATCCCTGTTCGCTGCCCAAGGCGCGAAAGAACGCTGTAGAGTTGCAAGGCGCGCGCGCGGCGCATCAACGCGACGCGGTCGCCATGGTCGAATTCCTCGCCTGGCTTGATGAAAGCGACCCAGCGACCCTCACCGAAATCGACGTAGCCAAGAGCCTCGAAGGGTTCCGGCGGGCGACGAACGCGCTTCAGGATATCAGCTTTGAGACGATATCGGGTGCAGGCCCCCACGGCGCTATTGTCCATTACCGGGTCACCGAAGAAACCAACCGCCGATTGGCGGAGGGAGAGCTCTATCTCGTTGATTCCGGTGGGCAATATGTGGATGGGACCACCGATATCACACGCACGATTGCCCTGGGCACCCCGCCTGAGGAAGCGCGCAGCGCGTTCACACGTGTGCTGCAGGGCGTGATCGCGATCTCGCGCATCCGCTTCCCTAAGGGGGTCGCCGGCGCCCATATCGATACGCTCGCCCGCGCACCGCTGTGGATGGCAGGTCAGGACTATGACCACGGGACGGGCCACGGCGTGGGGTCTTATCTAAGCGTCCATGAGGGGCCTGCGCGGATCAGCCGGGTCTCCAATCTGCCGCTGGAAGCAGGCATGATCCTCTCGAACGAACCGGGCTACTATCGCGAAGGAGCCTTTGGGATCCGCATCGAAAACCTGATCGTCGTGGAAGAAGCCCCGGCACTCGACGGCGCCGACGCGCGCGAGATGCTGAGCTTTGAAACGCTGACCTATGTCCCAATCGACCGGAACCTCGTGGATGTGGATATGCTCAGCCAGCCAGAGCGGGATTGGCTCAACGGTTATCACGGCGAATGTGTGCGACGTGTGGCTGGGCAACTGTCAGACCGTGCCCAGGGGTGGATCAATCGAGCTACAGCAGATATCTGACACGCATCTGTCCATTCCAACGGACAAAACCGCAACGACTGGCAGGAGATCCCCCATGGTAGACCACATTCAAATCCGCAAAGCTCAGGGAACCTGGGTTGTTCGCGTGGCCGGCGCCGTAGTGGGCGAAACCAAGAAGGCGCTGGAGCTCTCCGAGGGCAGCTATCCCGAGGTAATCTATTTCCCTCGCGCTGATATCGCCATGGCGTTCCTAGACCCGTCGGAAAAGACAACGCATTGCCCCCACAAGGGCGACGCGAGCTACTTCAACATCGTCACCAAGAGCGGCACGCTGGAAAACGCGGTGTGGAGCTATGAAGCCCCCTACGAAGGTGTGGCGGAAATCGCAGAGCATCTGGCCTTTGGCCACGAGGCCGTGACGGTCGAAAAGCTCTGAGGCTAGGAGTGTTCCTCAGCAGCCGTTGCAGCCAGCGCGCGGTTATAGGCTTTTAAGGCATCCACTTGGAAAAGGGCGCCGATAAGAGTCGGCTGACCTTCCTTGAATGCAACCACGGGCAAGAAAACCTCATTGCTCGACTCAAAAACCGGCATGGCCGTTTCGAGTGTTGCGGTATCGGTGACATAGAGGCTTTCGGCGATCATCTCGAGGCAACGTTCTTCCGAAGCCGCCTTGGGGTGATCGGGCTGCCGCATAATCTGCATGACGCCGAAAGTCGCAAGCAAATAGGCTTGGGGGCCGGCGGCCAGGTGGACGCCTCGCCGTTCGATTTGCGTGAGGAAGAAACTACGGTTCACCATCTTGGTTGCGAGCGCCGTCGACAGAGACACGGCCACCATCACGGCCAGGCCGGTCTGCCAGTCGCCCGTAAGCTCAAATACGATCAATGTCGTGGAGATCGGCGCGCCTAGAACAGCTGCCGCCACAGCACCTGTGCCGGCAAGCGCATAAAGTGTCGAGGCCCCCGAAACCGTAGGAAAGATAGAAGTCGCTACTATCCCGAAAGCAAGCCCTGTGAGCGCGCCGACCATCAATGCCGGGGAAAAAACCCCGCCCCCCATGCGTCCTGCCATAGTGATTGCAACGGCCACGATTTTCAGAAGACAGAACACCACTGCCTCGTGGAATAGCAAATTGCCAGACAGTGCGGCGGTCGTCGTCTCGTATCCCACGCCGATGATGTGCGGAAAAAAGATCGCTAGCACGCCGAGGGCCAGGCCCGCCAACATGGGCCGTGTCCACCGTGGTAGTCCAGCTTTAGCGTAAACGCGGGTACCTGCGCCATCGAGCCAGAAGATGGCTTTCATGAGCACCACTGCCACGAGCCCACACAATAGGCCCAAAATCATAAAGGCTGGAAGCTCGATGTAAAACGCGAGCATATTTTGGTTGGGAAGCACAAATTCGGTGATGTCACCAAACCACAGGCGCGAGACCACAGTTCCCGCGACTGAGGCAATCACAATGGGCGCAAAGGCATGTACCGCAAAGTGCCTTAGAATGACCTCCAGTGCAAAAAGCGCCCCGGCGATGGGCGCGTTGAAAGAGGCCGATACAGCCGCGGCTACCGCGCAACCCAAAAGGTCGCGCCCGGTAATTCCGTCTGCGCGGATAAGATTTGAGATCTTTGTAGAAACCACACCCGCCAGATGTACCACTGGCCCCTCGCGGCCGGTGGACCCCCCTGAAGAGAGCGTGATCATAGATGCGAGAGCAGACGCAAGGCCTGCCTTGACCTCTACCCTCCCGTTGTTGAGCGCGGCCCCTTCGATGGCGTCAGCGACCGAGCGTACACGCCCGTCGTCTGTAAAACGGTTGAGGATCAAGCCCACTGCCAGGCCACCCACGATGGGGGTCACCAAAACCCAGTACCAGGGAAGAGTGCGCGCCCAAGAGTGTAGCATCGCAATATCATCGGTACCGTAGATCGCGCCCTGCAGTGCTTCGACGGCGAGACGGAACCCCACGGCGACAAGCCCGGAAGCGATGCCGATGGACAGTGCGATGAACCAAAACTGAATCTGGCTGGGGCCACGCGCCCGCAAGATTGCCCAGCTCTCGCGGATCGTCTCTGTGGCCCTGTTACGCAACGCTTGCATCTTTACCCCTCACGGTCGCTTCCGTCGGCGCGGCCCATGGCCTAGGCTGTCTCCGACCGGTAGACGCCCACGAGGAACACGCACTCATGTCCATCGCCAGCGCCATCGCTGCCCTACAGGAATTGTTAGGAGATCGCGTCACGCGGTCCAAGTCCGATCTGGCGCTCCATGGTGCTTCTGAGAGCCATTTTACCGTGATGGCGCCTGATGCGGTGGCATATCCGACCTCAACCGAGGAGGTAGCCGCACTGGTCCGGCTATGCCGTGACCATGAATGCCCGGTGATCGGCTTTGGCGCCGGCACCTCGCTCGAAGGTCAAACCAGTGCTCTTCGGGGCGGCTTGAGTGTGGATTTCTCACGCATGAACAAGGTGCTGGCGGTAAATGCCGAGGATATGGACGCCGTCGTGCAGCCAGGTGTCACGCGGGAGGCTCTGAATGAAGAGCTGCGAGCGACAGGCCTCTTCTTTCCTGTTGATCCCGGCGCCAATGCTTCTCTCGGCGGGATGGCGGCCACGCGCGCCTCGGGCACCACAGCTGTCCGATACGGCACGATGCGCGAAAACGTCATCGGGCTCGAAGCGGTGACCGCAGAGGGCGAGATTATCCGCACGGGCACACGGGCGCGCAAATCCTCGGCTGGCTACGATCTGACCGGCTTATTTGTGGGCTCCGAAGGCACCTTGGGCCTGATCACAGAGCTGACTTTGCGCCTGCAGGGCATACCGGAAGCCACGGCGGCGGCGGTTTGCGCCTTTCCCGGCACACCGGAAGCAGTGAACACTGTTATCGAAACGATCCAGTGCGGCATCCCCATGGCGCGGATTGAATACCTCGATGCGGCCTCAATCAGCGCGGTGAACGCTTATTCGGACCGCGACGACCCAGTTCAGCCGCATCTTTTCGTGGAATTCCACGGTTCGGAAAACGCGGTGGCGGAGCAGGCTGAGAGTTTTGGGGAACTGGCGGCTGCCAATGGCGGCGCGAACTTCCGTTGGTCCACGCTGGAGGAAGAGAAACGCGCGCTCTGGGCGGCGCGGCATACGGCGTACTACGCCATACTTGCCTCGCGGAAGGGCGCGCGCGCCGTGGTGACAGATGTGTGCGTGCCGATTTCCAAGCTCGCCGAGGCGGTTGATGCAACGATCGCAGATCTGGAGACCGCACCGATCCCCGGACCCATTCTGGGCCATGTAGGCGACGGGAACTACCACGCGATCCTGCTGATCGACCCTGACAGCCCGGAAGAGAAAGAAGCGGCGCTGGCATTGCAGAGCAAGATGGTCACGCGCGCGCAGGCTCTTGGCGGCACCGCGACAGGCGAACACGGCGTGGGCATGGGCAAGTTAGGGTATATGGACGCCGAACACGGCGCGGCGTGGGGCCTCATGGGCGACATCAAACGCGCATTTGATCCTTCAGGGATCATGAACCCCGGAAAGCTGATAAGACAGAACTGAGGTCGCAATTGCGATTAGCGCAGCAGTTCCTGCGCTGCGGCCCGCGCGGCATCGGTGATCTTGTCTCCCGACAACATCCGGGCGATTTCGTCCACCCGTTCTTCGCTTGCGAGGGGATCGACCTGGCTAAAGGTCATGTCCTTCTCCACCCTCTTGGCCACCCGCCAGTGATGCGCGCCAAGGGCTGCGACCTGGGGCGAATGGGTGACAACGAGGACCTGTGCCCCTTCGGAGAGCTTTGCCAGGCGTTTGCCCACGGCGTCGGCAGTCGCCCCGCCGACCCCACGGTCAATCTCGTCAAAGATCATCGTCTGTCCCGCGCCGTCCCCGGTTAGACAGACCTTGAGGGCCAAGAGGAACCGGCTGAGTTCTCCACCCGAAGCAATCTTGTTGAGCGCCCCTGCAGGGGCGCCCGGGTTCGTCGCGACGGTGAATGCCACCTGATCGGTGCCATCCGGTCCAGGGTCACCCGCTTCGATCTGCGTGAAAAAGCTTGCGCGCTCCATCTTGAGCGGGGCGAGTTCCTTGGCCATGGCCTTGTCGAGCTTCTTGGCGGCTTTCTGCCGTTCCACCGAAAGCGCGAGCGCGGCCTTGTCATAGACCCTCGCAGCGTCTGTGGCAGCGCTCTCCAACTTGGCCAGATCGGCACCTGAGGCGTCCAGCGCTTCGAGCTTCGCCCGTAGATCGTCTGCTAATTGAGCTAGCTCGTCCGGGGCAACTTGATGCTTGCGCGCCTGTGCCCGCAAGGCAAAGAGCCTCTCCTCGACGGATTCCAATTCATGGGGATCAAAGGCCAGCTGCCCCAGCACGGCCTCCACGCCGTCTTGTGCCTCGCCCAGCTCGATCTGCGCCCGGCTAAGCGCCGAAAGAGGTGCATCCAGCCCACCTTCGGCCTTGTCCGCGGCACCTTCCAGCCAGCGTGTCGCGTCACCCAGCATGCCCTCGGCTCCGTTCGCACCCAGGGCCTCAAAAGCGCGTGCGATGTCCTCACGGATCCGCTCGGCGGCCTGCATCAGCCTGCGCTGCGCATCGAGGGTTTGGTCTTCACCTGGTTGCGGATCGAGCGCGTCGAGTTCAGCTACAGCGTGGCGCAGGAAATCTTCTTCGGCCGAAAGCTCCTTCGCGCTTGCTTGTGCCGCCTCCAAAGCCGCATTGGCTTGCGCCTTTGCTCGCCATGCGGAACGAACGGCTGCCCTTTTCACCTCGTAACCGCCAAAGGCATCGAGCAACGCCCGATGGCCGCGTTGGTTCAGCAAACCACGGTCATCGTGCTGCCCATGGAGTTCTACCAATGTCTCAGAGAGTGTCCGCAGTAACTCTCCCGAGGCACGGCGATCATTCACATAGGCCGTCTTGCGACCGTCGCGGCTGTTGACCCGGCGCAGCACCAACTCGCCGTCACTTTCATAGCCGGCCTCGGTCAGGATCGCATGGGCACCATGGTCAGGTGGCAGGTCAAACCAAGCCGTCACCTCGCCCTGGTCCGCCCCTTGTCGCACGAGATCCGCTCGCCCTCGCCAACCCAATACGAAACCCAAGGCATCAAGGAGTATCGACTTCCCCGCTCCGGTTTCTCCGGTCAGCACATTGAGGCCCGTCTGAAACTCCAGTTCCAGTCGGTCGATGATCAACATGTCTCGGATATCGAGGCCGCGCAGCATCAACTATCGGATGAGGCCAAAGCCCATCCCCCCTCTCAGAGCCATTCGCCGCGAATGACCTGGCGATAGATCGAAGACAGCCAGTTGTCCCCGATTGAACGCGCCTCGAGCCCCTGACCGCGCAGAAGCGAAAAGCTGTCTTCGTACCATTCCGTAGAGCGATAGTTGTGGCCTAAGATCGCGCCAGCTGTCTGAGCCTCGGCATCTAGGCCAAGCGCTAGATACGCCTCGACCAGTCGATGCAGCGCCTCGGCCGTATGGGTGGTGGTCTGGAAATCTTCAACAACGACACGGAAGCGATTGATCGCTGCGCCGTAATGGCCCTGTTTCAGGTAGTAGCGTCCAATCTCCATCTCTTTGCCAGCCAGATGGTTAAAGGCGAGGTCGAACTTCAAAACGGCGGTTTCCGCATATTCGCTTTCGGGGTAGCGCTCGATCACAATGCGCAGTGCCTGAAGTGCCTGGAAAGTCAGCCCCTGGTCGCGACCGACCTCGTCGATCTGATCATAGTAGCTGAGTGCCAGGAGATACTGAGCATAGGCCGCATCATCATCTGCTGGATAGAAATCCAGATAGCGTTGAGCGCTCGCACGACTGTTTGGGTAGTCAGTCTCTCTGTGGAACGAGAACGCTTGCATAATTAGGGCGCGCTTCGCCCATTCAGAATAGGGGTACAGCCGCTCAACTTCGCCGAAGTAGAAGGCGGCGTCATCTGGGCGACCGCGTTCAAGCTCGAATTCGCCGCGGTCATAGATCTCTTGGGCAGAGAAATTTTCTAACGGTACAGTCGGGCTGTCGTTGATACCGCAGGCAGCAAGACCACATAAAGCCAGGGTCCAAACTAGATGCCGTAGCGCCATCAAGAACCTCCCCTTTACCGTCTACTTTCTAGCCCTTGCAGCATAGCCGCTTCTGCACTTTGGACTAGCACAGAACATGCGCGAGGCAAATCTACTTTGGTGTGAACTAAACCTCACACACACAGGAGTAAATTGGGTTAATGAAGCGCGATAGCATCTGCCCGGGTGACCCCGGCCCCGGGCAAACGGGCCGCCGTAGCGACGTCACATTCAACCATCCGAAATGCATCCGGATTCGCAAAGAGTTCACGCAGCAAGGCATTGGTCAGAGCGTGGCCTGCACGATGGCCAACGTAGCGTCCTAGAATCGGCGCGCCTGCCAGCGATAGATCGCCAACTGCGTCGAGCATTTTATGGCGCACCGGTTCATCCCCATGACGCAGGCCACCTGGGCTGAGAACAGCATCTCCATCGACAACCACCGCGTTGGTGAGCGACCCCCCCATTGCCAGCCCATTTGCCCGCATCGCGTCTACGTCGGATTGGCGGCAGAACGTGCGACTGTCAGAGAGTTCATGCACGAACGCCCCATTCGCTAGGTCCAGTGCCTTGTGTTGATGACCGATAGCCGCGTCGACGAAGTCGATGTCGAAATCCATTGCAAAGCCGTCAGCAGGCTCAAGGCGTGCAACAGCGTTGTCGCGGCGTACTTCGATTGGCCTCAATATTTCAATCGCTCGCATGGGCGCGTCCTGCGTGAACATGCCCTTCTCCAAAAGGCCGCGTACAAAAGGCGCAGAACTACCATCGAGGATTGGCACTTCAGGTCCATCTATGTCGATGAGTGCGTTTCGGACACCGCAGCCGGCCAAGGCAGCCATGAGGTGTTCGATTGTTGAAACCGATACGCCGGACGCGTTCACAATCTTGGTGCAGAGAGGCGACTGTTCTACGGCGCTCCACAATGCGGGAACCAGTTGATCTGCGTCGGCTACATCAAGGCGGCGAAACCAGATACCATGCTCGATTGACGCAGGACGAACCGTAACGACAACTTTCGCGCCGCTATGGAGGCCGTTCCCGGCGAAGGTAACTGGTGATTTAACTGTAGCTTGCACAGCTTCATTCCTTTGTCACACGGGCGTCGCATAAGCAGGCTATGCTGCGCCGCGGAAAATCTTAATAACCAGTTAGAAAGTGCCGGACCGAGGCTCAATTCACGCTTTGCAACCTGATGAAATGTTGGCTTGTAATAAGCGGAATCCCGCCGCGGACTTAAAGGTATGTTTTTAATAAAAAAACGCCGCCAGAAGGCGGCGTTTCACATCACATTTCGCGTAACTTAGTTAGCCTGACGTCGGAGGAACGCTGGGATTTCAATGCGCTCTTCCTCTGGATTTGGAGCGTCTTCCTCTTCGAAGGATTGAACAGGAGGTTGCTGGCGAATGGGTTGCTGTTCCGCCGTTTCTGACGCCCCGGTCATCCTACCGATGAGAGAGTTGATCCCAAAACGAGGGCGCGGTTCTTCGGACGGGGCCGTCGGTTGCACAACTTCGGGTGCCGCAGCGGCAGGCCGGGCAGCATTCTGTTTGGAGACCACGTTTTGAAGACGCGCGATGGCTTCTGGAGACGGGGTGCCCGCTGCGGGCTTGGTCGGGGCGACAAACGCCGCAGCCTCAGTATCTTCTTCGTCCTGCAGCGGCTCGAACGCGGGAGGTTCAGGTTGGTAGGCCGGGGCCGGCATATCATCCACTGCATCTTCACTCGCGTCGAAGAGGTCAGCGACCTCTGGCTGCGCCCCATCGTCGGCAACCGTTGCTGCCGGTGTATCGATCAGGTCGGCACCTTCCCCAGCTTCAATGGCCGATTCAGCAGTGATCGGCGAAGGAATCGGTGATGCCAGCGAACGCCGAGGGAGCGGGATATCAGAATGCGATTCCGCGGCGTCTATGCCTGTTGCAACGACGGATACGCGCATCGCACCGTCCATGGCGGTATCGAGAGTTGAGCCAACGATAATATTTGCGTCAGGGTCCACCTCTTCACGGATGCGGTTGGCAGCCTCATCCAGTTCGAAGAGCGTCAGATCGTAGCCGCCGGTGATGTTGATCAAAACCCCCTTTGCGCCTTTGAGGCTGATTTCGTCGAGAAGCGGGTTTGCGATGGCCTTTTCGGCTGCCTGAACCGCTCGATCTTCGCCTTCGGCTTCGCCGGTACCCATCATCGCTTTGCCCATTTCGTCCATTACGGAACGCACGTCGGCAAAGTCGAGGTTGATCAGGCCAGGTTTGACCATCAGGTCGGTGACGCCTTTGACGCCCTGGTAGAGCACATCGTCAGCCATGGAAAAGGCTTCGGTGAACGTGGTCTTTTCATTGGCGAGGCGGAACAGGTTCTGGTTCGGAATGATGATGAGCGTGTCGACAACCTTCTGAAGCGCTTCGACGCCCTCCTCGGCCTGGCGCATACGCTTGCCGCCCTCGAACTGGAAAGGCTTTGTTACGACGCCCACCGTGAGCACACCCAGTTCGCGTGCCGCCTGCGCGATAATCGGCGCAGCGCCCGTACCGGTGCCTCCACCCATACCGGCGGTGATAAAGCACATGTGCGCCCCGGCCAGGTGATCAACAATCTGTTCAATGCTCTCTTCAGCGGCTGCGGACCCGACGGACGGGCGCGCGCCTGCGCCTAGGCCCTCGGTAACCTTGATGCCCATCTGAATTTTTGAAGGTGCCGAAGCACCCGACAGGGCCTGCGCATCGGTGTTCGCAATAACGAAGTCGACGCCGTCCAGCGCCTT
>JBCDKE010000055.1:0-20503 GCA_038747015.1 Pseudomonadota bacterium | reverse complement strand
GTCAACCGCACCTGGGACAGCCGCTGGTACGCAGACACCAAAGACTATGGTGACCTGCTGCTCGAGGATCTGAAGATCCGCGAGTTCATCCAGAAAGAGTGCAAGCAGGCCGGCATCAGCCGCGTGATCATCGAACGTCCGCACAAAAAGTGCCGCGTGACGATCCACACGGCGCGTCCGGGTGTGATCATCGGCAAAAAAGGCGCCGATATCGAAACGCTCCGCAAGAAGGTCGCCAACATGACCGACAGCGAGCTGCACCTGAACATCGTCGAAGTGCGCAAGCCTGAGCTGGACGCTCAGCTCGTGGCGGAAAGCATTGCTCAGCAGCTGGAGCGCCGGGTGTCCTTCCGTCGCGCCATGAAGCGTGCCGTGCAGAACGCCATGCGCATGGGTGCCCTGGGCATCCGCGTGAACGTTGCAGGCCGTCTGGGCGGCGCGGAAATCGCGCGGACCGAATGGTACCGTGAGGGCCGTGTGCCTCTTCACACGCTGCGCGCTGACATCGATTATGCTGCCGCAGAAGGCGCCACGCCTTACGGCATCATCGGCATCAAAGTCTGGATCTACAACGGCGAGATCATGGAGCACGACCCGGCGGCCCGTGATCGCAAAGCCCAGGAGCTCCAGGACGGTCCAGCACCGCGCGGTGCCGGCGGCCGCCGCTAAGGGAGTAGGGAAATATGCTACAGCCAAAGCGTACAAAATTCCGCAAAGCCCATAAGGGCCGCATCCACGGAAAGGCAAAGGGCGGGTCTGACCTGAACTTTGGTTCTTACGGTCTCAAGGCGCTGGAGCCTGAGCGTGTCACCGCACGCCAGATCGAAGCCGCCCGTCGTGCCATGACGCGCCACATGAAGCGTCAGGGTCGCGTCTGGATCCGTATCTTCCCGGACCTGCCTGTCACGGCAAAGCCGATCGAAGTGCGGATGGGTAAAGGTAAGGGCTCGGTCGATCGTTGGACGGCCAAGGTCAAGCCTGGCCGCGTGATGTTCGAGATCGACGGCGTGAACGACACGGTTGCCCGTGAAGCTCTGCGCCTCGCAGCGATGAAGCTGCCGATCAAGAGCCGCGTGGTGGTCCGCGAGGATTGGTAAACCGCGCGCCGGGCTGAAGTCCGGCCTACGGAAAAGATTGAAGCGCGGCTCTTCGGGGCCGCGTTTTTCTTTGTTGTTGGACCATCGCAAATGCCCTCCCGGGGGGGAGGTCGGGCAGGCCGCTCGCGCGGCCGGGTGCGGCGGCGGAAGGCCGCGCTTTAATGGGCTTCCATTCGCCCTAACTCCTCGTTAATCACGCTGCGATACGGGTAAGCGTCCAAGGGATTAGGCGATGAACATCCAGTTTCTTTACGGCACCGAAACCGGCACGGCAGAGATGCTGGCCGAAGACATGGCGGCCGCTGTCAGCGGGCACGAGACCTCGGTGACTGACATGGACGACGTGGACGCCACGACGCTGAACGGCGATGCGTTTTACGTGCTGGTCTGTTCGACCTTTGGCACGGGTGAGCTACCCTCCACGGCCGAGGCTTTCTTTGACAAGTTGCAGAGCGCGAAACCCGATCTGAGCAGCGTCAAATTCTCGATCTTTGGTCTGGGCGACCGGACCTTTGCAGAGACGTTCAATCACGGGTCCGAGAACCTGATGAACGAGATGATCGCCTGCAAAGCAACGCTGATCGGCGAGCGCGGGATCTATGATGCGTCGGGCGCTGACATGCCCGAAGACGTGGCCGTGCCGTGGCTCGAGGACATTCTCACAAAGGTGGAGTGACGTTCCGCCAAAGCCGTCTTAGGGTGCCTGCCGAACCAATCGGGAGGGCGCCATGAGCGACAAGTTTTTCCATGTGGGCGAGCGGAATGAAGATCTGCCGGAGCCCACGCAATTCGAATCCAAGCCCTTCAAAAGAGCCAAGCCGCCGGAGCCGCTGGAATTCGAAGTCGTGCTTACGGCCGAGGCCACGGAACGGCAGAAAAAGACCGGGACGGTTCAGGTGAACATCCCCGGTTTCTCGGCGGTGAAGCTCTATTGCGATGAGCAGACGCCGATCGGTGACGACACTGCGCCGCCGCCTTTGGCGTTCATGTGTGCGGGCATCGGATTTTGCCTGATGACGCACCTGACGGACATCTACACGGCGCGCGGGATTTCGATCAAATCCATGAAGCTGGAGCAGAAGGTCGGGTTCAAAACGAACCTGAGCAACATGCGCCAGTTGGGGCATACGACGGACGGGTCGATGGAGGGGATCGAGACCCATGTGATCATCGAATCCGATGAGCCGCAGGAGCGGATTCGCGACTTGATGGTCGAGGCGGAGAACGCCTGCATGGCGCATTTCGCGCTGCGCAATCCGATCCCTTGGCGGTCACGGTTGATCCATAATGGCGATGAGCTGATGGCCCATGAGGGGCTGCAGAAGGACTAAAGATCCCGGCCAGCGCCGGCTCTCAATGTCGGGCGGGCGCTGGTCTAACCCTCTGAAATCATTAGGCCCATTTGTAGTTGAAGCTGACCGAGATGCGGTCTTCTTCGGCCATGTTCATGGGGACCTCGTGCCTGAGCCAGCTTTCCCAAAGGAGCACGTCGCCCACGGCGGGTTTCTGGTAAACGAAGGTGCGCAGGCTTTCGGGCGCGTTGCCGCGGCGAGGCGGGGCGGCCATCATCATCGGCAGGCGCGGGTCTTCGAGTTTGAGCGCGCTGGTGCCTTCGGGCATCGCCACATAGGTCGTCCCGGAGATCACCGAATGCGGGTGCAGGTGGGCGGTGTGGATGCCGCCCTCTGGCAGAATATTGATCCAGAGGTCTTCGAGCTGGAGCTCTTTGTCCCCCAGATCGAACGCCAAATCGTCAGCAAATTCAGCCACATGGGCGTCGAGCGCCTTGACCACATCGGCGAAGATCGGGAATCGCCACGGCAGGTCGGTGAGCGACGCGTAGGAGGTGTAACCCGGAAATTCGTTGGTTTCGCACCACTCCTGACCAGCGTCGTCATCTTCGGCGATGGCGAGGCAGGAGGCCTCTAATTCGTCTGAATCGACGCCGGGGCCGTGGTCGTTGAGACGGGCGCGGTAGAAGCGCGTGGTGAAGAGTTCTGTGACTGCCATGGGCCGGGATTAACCGCTGAAGCGCGGCGAGGGAAGGGCGTTAACCTTTGGGCGGGCGCGCAAACACCCCTGCCAGAATCCGTATGGAAAACGTATGGAAAGCGTATGGCTCCCGTACATACACTTTCGCGGTCTCGGTCGTTAACACCTGAGCGCCCCGAGATGCGTCGCATTCACCTTTTGGTAGGGAAACGCGCAGGGTAGGGTCGAGCCATGGATCGGATCATTCCCTTTGTTGCGGCGCTTTGGGCGGGGGCTCTTTTGGGGGGCTCTTTCATCGCGGCCCCGGCGAAATTCACGGTGGAGGCGCTGGCGCTGCCCGAGCTTCTCGCGGTTGGGCAAGCGCAGTTTCAGGCGCTGGCGGTGGCGGAACTGCTGCTGGCCATTGTGCTGGTCGGGGTGGCGATTTGGCGGCGGCCAGTGCGGTGGTGGCTGGTGCTCGTGCCGGTGATCATTTTCGCCGAACAGCAGCTGATGATTTACCCAGCCCTCGACGCCCGTACGGAGGCCCGCATCGCGGGGCAGGCGGTGGGCGAAAGCCACCTGCATCTGATTTATGTCGCGCTGGAGGGCGTGAAGTTTCTGAGCCTCGTCGCGCTGGCGTTCTACCTCGGTCGCGGGCGTCCGGCCTGAGCAGGGGGGGGCCGTGCGGGGCGGCCCCCCGCAAGCATTATTCTTCGACGTTGAATTCCATGGTCGAGTAGCTCGTGCCGAAGGCGTTGAACTGTTCGACGTGGAGCACGTTTTCAGAGTTGCGCCGGACATAGATGCCGTCGGCCTGACAGTAGCTTGCGCCCAAGGGGCAGGTGCCGGAACGGGTGGAGGGACGTTCATCGACGATGACCTGAGGTTCGCAGTCTTCTTCCTCGTCGCCGTCGCGTGTGCGGCGGTCCGAGGGCTGCTCGCCGCCGCGCGATCCGCCAGTTTCGCGGCCCGTTCTGCGTTCCTCTTCTTCGGGGCAGGGAATCACGGTCTCTACCGTGTCCGTATTCCAAACGGCGAAGTTGGTGGGCAGGCAGCTGGGTGGCTGCCAGCGCACTGACACAGTTGTTCCCGCCACAGCGCCCGGACCGAGCTTGATCGTTTTTCCCTCGGTGGGGAAGCTGTCGTCGGGCTCGGGCGTGGGGGTGATGAAACTGGGTTTCTCGGGAGGGCCGCCCACGCGGAACGGCGCGAAGGGTGAGAAAGGCGACAGGGCACCAACAGTTCCACCGACATTGGGCGTGTAGGTGCGCACGCGCCAGACGTAATTCGTGCTGGGCAAGAGGCTCGTCGAGGTTTCATTCACATTGGTGTCGATGACGATGCAGCCGCGATCTGCGGGTTCCTGCGTTGTGTCCCCGGCGCGCGGGTCGGCGGGGGCAGGGCAGGCTGCATTGGCGGGCTGGATCTGGACCTGACTGCGCACCGAGATTGCGCCGGGGGGCACGGGGCCTGTCATCGCCGGGACCCAGCGGAGCGTCACGACCGGTTGGGGCACCGGGGTTCCTGCACAGGCCGCGCCGGCGGCTGGGGCCGTTTGGGTCGAGGCGAGGGCGAAATTGACGGTGCTGGTTGTTGGAGGAGGCGGTGGGTCGCCGGGACCGGGGACGCGGATTCCCCGACCTTCAAAGCAGCTGGTTTGCCGCCAGCTGGAAACGCGGAGCTTGCCGCTGGCCGATATTTTGGCTGAGTAGGCGTTATCTTCGAGGGTCATGATCCGGTCTGGCGACAGCGTGAGGAAACACCCCTGCGCCGCGACGGCGGCTTGCCCGATGGTGGGATCGCATTCGTCGATTGGGCTGACCGAAATGAACCTGCCATCGGCGCGTTCGCCCATGGTTTGGAAGCTGTTCACGTTGTCCGCCCCGGCGACCGAAGCGATGCTGGTCATTTGATCGCCAGAGATGTTGCTGATGCCAGAGGCTGCGACTCTGACTGGGAAGCCATCGCTGTCGAGGGCGTTTACCCAGATATCCCGCTCGCTCAGGCCGTCATTGGTGGAGACGGCGACATCAAAGGCGGCGCGCGTCCCCGGTTCGACGTCGAGGAGCGCGAAGCCCGGTGCTGTCCCAAAGAGAGAATCGCCGAGGTCGCCCTGAGCGGGATCGAATTCGCGGACCCTGAGGCCCTGGCTTGTTTTCAGGACCACGACGCTTTCGGCGAAATCCGGGTGGGCGTCCATGGCCATGTCCGAGACCCCGGCGACGGTGCGCCGGTTGATCGGGCCGACGCTGCCGGTGATGAAATTTACGTCGAAACCCACGAGATCGAGGGTGCTGCCATCGGCGGCTAGGCTGGCGAGGGTGATGCCGGAGGCGCTCCATCCTAGTTCCATTTTAACCGGAGATTTCGGGAGCATGGGCAGGGCGAGCGAGCTCATCTGCGACAGGTCGCCATTGCCGACGCCCCAGACCCGAACCTGAGGCGTGCCGTCATCGCCAATGCTGGCGGTGACGACCTTGAAATTCGCGCTGCCTGCGAGCCCCTGACCGGAGGCGACGGCCACTGGGCCCGATGACGTTGCGGAAGCGCTGTCGAAACGGGAGACGCCGGGCTTTTGATCCCAGACCGTGAGGTCGAAATCGTCGCTATTGCCCGCGATGGAGACCGGGTAGCCGGAGTGGCAGTCGAGGTCGATATCGGTGATGGACGAGCCCCGCGCGGCGCTGTCCATGAATTCGAGATGTTGGGCATGAAGCGGCGGCGCAGCGGTCGCGCCAATGGACGCGACGGCACAGATATGTGCGAGGTATTTCACAAATTTTCTCCATCAAATGCTGTCACGACAGTGGAAAAATGGCCCGCCGCGAGTGCTGAAATGTGTCTTCAAAAATATGCCCGGCCCCAAAAAACGCGGAGCAAGGATGGCGGGAAACTAGTCAAAAGGGGGCTTTGGGTCAAATCGGCCCTGATGGCCGGCGGAATGACTGCCGGGTGGCTAGGGCGCCAGGAGGTTGATCCCAGACGCAAAAAAGCCGCCCGGAGGCGGCTTTCGGTCTTGTCGCATGGCGCGGTTCTTAGCCCTGGCGGGCTTTGAAGCGGCGCTGGGTCTTGTTGATCACGTAGACACGGCCTTTGCGACGCACGATGCGGCAATCGCGATGGCGGTTCTTCAAAGAACGCAGCGAGTTCTTGACCTTCATCGGTCCTCTCCTCTCCATCGGGCCGCGGTGGAGCCCGGGGGTTTCATGGTGGACACGACTGGGATCGAACCAGTGACCCCTTCGATGTCAACGAAGTGCTCTACCGCTGAGCTACGCGTCCGAATTTTCAATTGGGCAAATGCCCTTAGCAGCGGGTCAGACCCCCTGCGTCAGGATGCGGCGTATAAATCGGCGTGATCGTAGGATCAAGGGCTTTTGGAGCGTCAACATCGTGCTATGTCTCCTTTTAATCGAGGAGGACCGCACCGTTGCCCAAAAGCGCCTACACGCTGATGCGACCAAAGACACAAACCACGGGTGTTGTCTTTGCGTCACCGCATTCCGGGCGCGATTATCCGCTGTGGTTCATGCGCAAGTCGATGCTGGATGAACGGGCGATTCGGTCTTCGGAGGACGCTTTTGTCGATCGGCTATTTGAGAGGGCTCCGAATTTTGGGGCGCCGCTCTTGCTGGCGGGGGCGCCGCGGGCGTTTGTGGATCTGAACCGCTCTACGGATGAACTGGACCCGGCGCTGATTTCGGGGCTCAAGAAGGTCGCGCACAATCCGCGCGTGGCCTCGGGGCTGGGCGTGGTGCCGCGGGTGGTGTCGAACGGGCGTCCGATCTATCGCGGGAAGATCTCTCTCGACGAGGCCCATGGGCGCATCGCGTCCTATTGGCGGCCCTACCACGACAAGCTGCAGAGCCTTCTCGATGATGCGCGGGCGCAGTTCGGGCGGGCTATTCTGGTCGATTGCCATTCGATGCCCCACGAGGCGATCGAAAACGCGCGCGGTGGATCGCGTCGGGCGGATGTGGTTCTGGGAGACCGGTTCGGGGCGGCGGCGTCGTCGGACGTGGTTGACTGTATCGAGGCGGCCTTTACGGCGGCGGGGCTGCGGGTGGCGCGGAATGCGCCCTTCGCAGGTGCCTACATCGCGCAGCAATATGGTCGCCCGTCGCGGCGCCAGCACGTGGTGCAAGTAGAGATCGACCGGGCGCTTTACATGGACGAGGTCGAGATCGTGCCGAATGCCGATTTCGGCGCCTTCCGGTCGCTGATCACCGGCGTCATCGAAGAGATCGCCGATATCGGGCGGTCCTCGGTCCAGTTGGCAGCGGAATAGCCCGAAGCGCAGCTACCTTAGCGCGCGGCCCTTGAGGATCGCGTCGGCGCCGAATTTCTCGCGAATCTTGTCTGTGGCGCGTTCCGCCTTGGCGCGGCGTTCGCCGTCGGGGTCGAGAAGGTCGCCCGAAAACCCGCCCTGAGAATGGCTGAGATGCGAAAGCCCCACTCCGAGCAGCCGGTAGGGGCTGGTGTGATCCACCGCATCGAAAAGGTCGCGCGCGGTGCGATAGAGTTTGTCTGCGATCTGCGTGGGTTCGCCCAGCGTGACACGCCGCGTGATCAGCGAATGGTCGGAACGTTTGAGTTTCAGAACCACGACGCGGCCCACGTATTCTTTGGCCTTTGCGCGGTCGGCGACCTTTTCTGCCATGCGCCAGATGTGCCCATCCAGGATGTCCAGGTCTAGCGTGTCTTCGCTGAACGTCGTCTCGTTCGAGATCGATTTGACCTTGGTGTCGCGGGCGACAGCGCGCCGGTCCTGACCGCGCGCCAAATGCCAGAGCCTGTCACCCATGGACCCGAAACGCGCGTGGAGGTCCTGACGTTCCCAGCGCAGAAGGTCGGTAAAGGTGCGTATGCCCGCCTTGTCGAGGGATGCCTGGGTGGCGGCGCCAACGCCCCAGATCAGGCGGACGGGTTTGTCGGCCAGAAACGCGTCGGTTTCAGCCTTGCCTATGATCGAATAGCCGCGCGGTTTTTCGAGGTCGGAGGCCACTTTGGCGAGGAACTTGTTGTGCGAAAGCCCGATGGAGCCAGTGAGGCCCAGTTCCTCGCGCATGCGTTTTACGAGGCGCGCGAGCATCACCGCCGGCGGCCTGCCGTGGAGGCGCGCAGTGCCGGTGAGGTCGAGGAAGGCTTCGTCGAGCGAAAGCGGTTCTATCGCGGGGGTCATTTCCTCCATCATCTGGCGGATGGCGCGCGAGGCTTCGGTATAGGCCTCGAACCGCGGGCGCACGATGACGGCCTCGGGGCAGAGTTTCAGCGCCTGAAACATCGGCATGGCGGATTTCACGCCACGGATGCGGGCCACGTAGCAGGCGGTGGAGACCACGCCGCGCCGCCCGCCGCCGATGATGACGGGTTTATCTGCGAGCTCTGGATTGTCGCGTTTTTCAACGGAGGCGTAGAAAGCATCGCAATCCATATGGGCGATGGAGAGGTCAAAGAGTTCGGGGTGCGAGATCACGCGCGGGCTGCGGCAGGTGGGGCAGCGCTTGCCTTCGTCGAAGGTGTGGAGGCAATCTCGGCAGAGGGCGGGCATTATTCTAAGTTACGCTTTTGCGGCTGGGTGCGGAATGCCCCCGGGGAGGTTATTTTGGAAAGATGAAGGATGTGGAGTTCATAGGGGCGAAAGTCGCGCTCTTTATTGGGGATCGATTGCTTGTGATTTTACGGGATGTCGATCGCGATATTCCATGGCCGGGGATGTGGGACATTCCCGGGGGCGGGCGCGAGGCGGGGGAGACGCCTGAAGAGGTGGTAATCCGCGAAGCCCATGAGGAGGTGGGTCTGAAGCTGCGGGCCGAGCAGTTCGTGTGGAAGCGCGAATGCATCAGCAGCAGCGGCAAGCCGGTCTATTTCTTTGTGGCGCATTTGCCGGAGGAAGCGGCAGAAGACGTGGTCTTCGGCGATGAGGGGCAGCGCTGGGAGCTGTGGGACCTGGAGAAATTCATGACCCATAAGAAGGTCGTGCCCTACTTTCAAACCCGGCTGGCGGCCTATTTGGCGGCGCGGGATGATCACAGATCGTGATGATCATCATGAGACAAATTGAATTGTATGTGATCGCATACCGTAGCATTTAGAGATCAACAGACCTCGCGTCGGGAGAGCGCAGTTTGACTGCCGCCGAAGGAGCAACCGCCCCGGTAAACTCTCAGGCAAATGGACCGGCGAGGGGTTAGCACTCCGGAGAGTCGTTCGCGTGGCAGCGGGCGCACCGAAGGCGCAAGCCGCGACGGCGGTGAAAACGCTCAGGTTTTGAACGGAGGGGGCGAGTTGGCGCGATAGGCGTCAGGAAAGGCTCGTCCCATGGCCCAGAGATATTCCCGGGGTAACCACATCGCAGTCATCGGCGCCGGCATTACCGGCATCACCACGGCATTCCAGCTGTATCAGCGGGGCTTTGACGTCACGGTTCTGGACCGACAGCGTTACGCCGGGATGGAGACGTCTTTTGCCAATGGCGGGCAGCTGAGCGCATCGAATGCAGAGGTCTGGACCTCGTGGTCCACGGTGCTCAAGGGCATGAAATGGATGCTGAAGTCCGACGCGCCGCTGCTCGTGAACCCAAAGCCCAGCTGGCACAAGATCAGCTGGATGGCAGAGTTTCTGGGCAACATCCCGAACTACAAGAAGCACACGATTGAGACCGCGCGGTTGGCGATCACCTCGCGCGAGGTGCACCGGGCCATGGCCGACACCGCGGGGCTGGATTTCGATTTCCTGTCCGAGGGCATTCTGCACTTCTACGAGACCAAGAAGGATCTGGCCCATGCGGATCGGGTGACCGAGCTTTATGCTCAGGGCGGGCTGGAGCGTCGGCCGCTGACGCCGGAAGAGCTGGTGGAAATCGAGCCGACGCTGAAGGGTGACTATGTCGGCGGCTATTTCACCGAGAGCGACGCCACCGGCGACATTCACAAATACACCGCCGGGCTCGCCGAGTGGCTGAAGGCCCAGGGCGTGCATTTTGAATATGGCGCTGATGTCGAAGAGGTCCGCGACACCGGGCGCGGGATCGAGATCGATACTCAGGACAGCACGATCCGTTCGGACGCGGTGGTCGTCTCTGCCGGGATTGGGTCGCGCGAGATTGCGCGCCAGTTTGGCGACCGGGTGAACATCTATCCGGTGAAGGGCTATTCCATCACCGTAATGCTGCGCGATGCGGCGAGCCAGGCGGCGGCGCCGGAGGTTTCGCTGTTGGATGACAAGGCGAAGATCGTGACCTCGCGGCTGGGCAAGGACCGGTTCCGCGTGGCCGGCACGGCGGAATTCAACGGCGAAAACCGCGACATCCGCGAGGACCGCGTGCGGCCGCTGACGAAATGGGTGGAGACGCATTTCCCGGGCGTGTCGACCGAAGAGGTCGTGCCGTGGGCGGGGCTGCGTCCGATGATGCCGTCGATGATGCCGCGTGTCGGTCAGGGCCGGTCGGAGCGGGTGTTTTACAACACCGGCCACGGGCATCTGGGCTGGACGCTGAGCGCTGCAACGGCCGAACTGGTGGCCGCTGATGTGGCGCGCGTGAAAAAAGCGCAGCCGCGTGTGCCCATGGGTGGCACAGCGCTCGCATAGTCCTTCAAAAGGTTGTGAAAACCCTCTATGTTGTAGGAAAAGTCATAGAGGGCACATCACATGGATTTCGAACAGCTGCTGCTGCAGTTTCTCGGGCAGAACGCATTTTTGCTGGTTCTGGCTGTATTTCTTATTGTCGTTGTATTTGCGGGTGTCCGTATCGTCCCGCAGTCAGAGAAATTTGTGGTCGAGCGTTTTGGCCGTCTGCGGGCGGTTCTGGGGCCTGGCATTAACTTTATCATTCCCTTCCTCGACCGCGTGGCACACCGGGTATCGGTCCTGGAGCGGCAGCTGCCCACGATGAGCCAGGACGCGATCACCACCGACAACGTGTTGGTGCAGGTGGAAACCAGTGTTTTCTACCGGGTGACGGAGCCGGAAAAGACGGTGTACCGGATCCGCGACATCGACGCGGCGATCCAGACCACGGTGGCCGGTATCGTGCGTTCCGAGATCGGTCGGCTGGAACTGGACGAGGTTCAGACCAACCGGTCGACGCTGACGACGACGATCAAGGATGCGCTGGCTACGGTGGTCGATGACTGGGGCATCGAGGTGACGCGCGCGGAATTGCTGGACGTCAATCTGGATGCTCAGACCCGTCAGGCGATGCTCCAGCAGCTAAATGCGGAGCGCGCGCGGCGGGCGCAGGTCACCGAGGCCGAAGGTCAGAAACGCGCGGTGGAGCTGGCCTCAGACGCGGAACTTTATGCTGCTGAGCGGGCGGCCGAGGCGCGCCGGGTGCAGGCCGAGGCCGAGGCCTTTGCCACGGCGGTTGTGGCCGCAGCCATTGCCGATAACGGGCTGGAGGCGGCGCAGTATCAGGTCGCTCTGAAGCAGGTTGAAGCGCTGAATGCGCTGGGCGCGGGCCAAGGCCAGCAGACGATTGTTGTGCCCGCCAATGCGATTGAGGCCTTTGGCGACGCGTTCAAGATGCTGAGAGGGAAACCGTCATGAATTTTGCCTTCGCTTGGTGGGCCTGGGCGGCTTTTGGGCTGGTGCTGGGCATTCTGGAGATCGTGGTTCCAGCAGCGATCTTCCTCGGCTTTGCCGTGGGCGCTGGCGTGATCGCGATCCTTCTGGCGATTGGTGGCGCTGCCGCGGTGGGTGGCTCGGTCAGCTGGATGCTGGTGATTTTCGCGGCGTCCTCGCTGATAGCGTGGCTGGTGCTGCGCTATGTGTTCCGGCTGCGCGTTGGGCAGCAGGTCAAGACGTTCGAGCGGGACATCAACGACTAAATTCGGGGCCCCGGCGCGTGACCGGGGCCTCAAGACTTACTTCCTGCGAAGCACCAGGAAGATGATCGGCAGCGTCACCAGATACATGGTGATGCCGTAGACCCCCGACGCCAGTGAATAGGCCCCGAGCGCCGCACCCCCTGAAATGAGCGCGCCAACGGCGACACCTAGGGTGCCGTTCTGGACACCTGTTTCGATGGCAATGGCGACACCGTCTTCGCGAGACAGTCCCATGGCGCGGGCGAGGCCCATACCTATCGCCAAGAGAACCAGGTTCATCACAACCAAGAGCGGCGCAAGCGTTGGCAAGTTGGCAGTGAAGACACCCCATGCCGAGGCCAGGGCGGCCAGGATAATCACTACGAAAAGCAAGGTAGCAATTTTAATCAATACGGGTTCTATGCGGACGGCTACGCCGGTCAGCAGATGGCGGAAGGCCAGGCCGATCAGGACCGGCACCGTGGTGATTAAGAACATGGTGATCGAGATCGAGAGAATATCGATTTCGGGGGCGTCAGCGCCTTCGAAGTAACCGGTGACCAGTGCGAGCATTATCGGCAGGGTCAGCGCCGTTGTCAGGCTGATGATCGCGGTGAGCGAGACCGAGAGCGCCACAGTGCCGCCTGCCAGACGGGTCAGGATATTCGTGGTCACACCGCCCGGCGAAAACGCCAGGATCATCACGCCCACGGCGAGCGCGGAGTCGAGGGTGAAGATGTGGAGCAGCGCGAAAGCCACCACCGGAAGGAGAAGAATCTGTGCCACCGCGCCTGTCAGAAAGGCGCGCGGTTCTTTCACCACGCGGGCGAAATCAGCGCCGGTCAGGCCCACACCGAGCGAGAACATGATGAAGGCAAGCGACAGCGGCAGGCCGACATTGAGTAGAAATTCCATGGGTTCCTCTTCCGTTTTTAAGGAAGAGAGCCCCAGAGAGGCCTTGGTTGGCAAGGGTTGCCTTACGTCACCCGGTATCAGTGCACGCGGTTAGGACGCGATGCCTGGGGCGAGCTGAGTTCGGCGAGGATCGCCTGAGCGGCGTCGCGCGGCGAGGGAGCCTTCCAGACCGGGCGGCCGACGACGACGTGGTCGGCGCCTGCGGCGATGGCCTCGGCCGGGGTCATGATACGTTTTTGGTCGCCCAGATCGGAGCCAACGGGGCGCACGCCCGGGGTCACGATCAGTTTACCCTCGGATTCGGGCAGCGCGCGGACGCGTGCGGCCTCCTGCGGGGAGCAGATGATGCCGTCGGCACCGGCCTCGAACGCGTTGGCGGCGCGGGTTTCCACGAGATCGGCGATGTCGCCGGGTTGGATCAGAGCGCCGTCGAGGTCATCGCGGTCGAGCGAGGTCAGGATCGTTACGGCGAGGATTTTGAGGTCCTTGCCTGCTGCGCCCTCTTTGGCCGCGCGGACCACGTAGGGGTCGCCGTGGACGGTGAGAAAATCGAGATCGAACTGCGCGAGCCCGCGGACTGCGTTCTCAACCGTGGCACCGATGTCGAAGAGTTTCATATCTAGGAAGATGCGTTTGCCGTGCTCTTCCTTGAGCTCATTGGCGAGCGCGAGCCCGCCGCCGGTGAGCATCCCGAGGCCGATCTTGTAGAACGATACCGCGTCGCCCAGTTGTTCAGCCAGTTTCAGCCCCGCGAGCGCGTTGGGCACGTCCATTGCAACGATTAATCTGTCATCCATGCCCTGTGCCCTAGGGGGCGGCGGCCGCAAAGGCAAGCGGTGCGGAGGGGTCAGGCGACCTGGGCTGTCTGGTTCAGCGGTTTAAGGCCGTCGGCGAAGCGCAGATATTCCGCGCCGCTGCGGATTTCGGGGAGGTGCCTGAGCTGCCGCACGGCGTCCCCGATGAGGAGCGCGTCAGGCCGGATGCGCGCGGAGTTCGGGCAGCGGCATTTGAGTTTGAGCGTGCGATACTCTGTGGTTCTCGAACCCAGGCTGATCTGGACGTTGCCGACAACCTCTGAGGTGTCCTTGGAAAACCCGAGGTTCAGGATCAGAATATCAAGTACAGTCATGGGCTCCCCGGAAACGATGGTTTGGGGGAACCGTGGCAGAGCGAGGTTAACGCAGGGTAAAGCCCGTCGCCTCGTTTTTCAGCGCCGCAATGATCTGCGGGGCGCCCCAGCTGCGATGCCCTGCGACGCGCACTTGCCGCATGACGGGCCCTGTAGGCGCCGCCAGGGTCAGTTGGGCGTCATAGGCCCCGCGGGTGGCGTCGAATGAGACGCGTTCGATCCTTATGACTTTGCTCGACATGCCAACACTCCTTGTTGTGTCTGCTACTCAGCTATGACCGATATATGGGGATTGAAGGCCCGAATTTAGAGACGTGGCGTCCGCACTATCCTGTGACGGGTGTGTCAGATTCCTGTGATCGGCGTGGTTGCGAAGGCGGTTTTTCGTCCCCATTTACTGATCAAGGCCCTTAGAATGGCGTGCCGCAGAGGCGGGCGCTGTTGGTGGGCGCTTGTAAAAGGAGAGATTGATGAACTTTGAAAAGTTCACCGAACGCGCGCGCGGGTTCCTTCAAGCTGCGCAAACGATTGCCGCTCGTGAGAGCCACCAGCGGCTGACCCCCGAACACCTACTCAAAGCCCTGCTCGATGATAGCGAGGGGCTGGCCTCGAACCTGATCACGCGGTCGGGCGGCGATGCCCGCGCCGTGCAGCAGGCCGTTGATCTGGCCGTGGGCAAGCTCCCCCAGGTGACGGGCGATGCGGCGCAGATCTATGTCGACCAGCCGTTGACCAAGGTCCTCGCCCAGGCGGAGACGCTGGCCGGGAAGGCGGGCGACAGTTTTGTCCCCGTGGAGCGCGTGCTCATGGCGCTGGCCATGGTGAAGTCGAACGCCAAGGCGGCGCTCGATCAGGGCGGGGTGACCGCCCAGGCGCTGAACGCGGCTGTGAATGATCTGCGCAAGGGGCGCACGGCGGACAGCGCGTCGGCCGAAGACAGCTATGAGGCGTTGGAGAAATACGCCACCGACCTCACCGCGCGGGCGCGGGAGGGCAAGATTGACCCGATTATCGGCCGCGACGAGGAAATCCGCCGCGCCATGCAGGTGCTGAGCCGCCGCACCAAGAACAACCCTGTTCTGATCGGTGAACCCGGCGTGGGTAAGACTGCCATTGCCGAGGGGCTCGCGCTGCGCATCGTCAATGGAGACGTGCCCGAGAGCTTGCGCAACAAGCGTCTGCTGGCGCTCGATATGGGAGCGCTCATTGCGGGTGCGAAGTATCGCGGTGAGTTTGAGGAACGTCTGAAGGCCGTGCTGAACGAGGTGACCTCGGCCGCCGGTGAGATCGTTCTTTTCATCGATGAAATGCACACGCTGGTCGGTGCTGGCAAGACGGACGGGGCGATGGATGCCTCGAACCTGCTGAAGCCTGCTTTGGCGCGCGGTGAGCTGCACTGCGTCGGTGCCACGACGCTGGATGAATACCGCAAGCACGTGGAAAAGGACGCGGCACTCGCGCGGCGGTTCCAGCCGGTTCAGGTGGAAGAACCCACTGTGCCGGACACGATTTCGATCCTGCGGGGCATCAAGGAAAAGTATGAGCTGCACCACGGGGTGCGGATCGCCGATAGCGCGCTGGTGACGGCGGCGACGCTGTCGCATCGCTATATCACCGACCGCTTCCTGCCGGACAAAGCCATCGACCTGATGGACGAGGCCGCGAGCCGGTTGCGGATGCAGGTGGACTCAAAGCCTGAGGAACTGGACGCGCTGGATCGCCAGATCCTGCAGCTGCAGATCGAAGCCGAAGCGCTGAAGAAAGAGGACGACGCGGCCTCGAAGGATCGTCTGGATACCTTGGAAAAGGAACTGGCGGACCTGCAGGACCAATCCGCCGAGCTGACGGCCCGGTGGCAGGCAGAGCGGGACAAGATGGCCGGTGCGCAGCAGCTGAAGGAAGAGCTGGACCGTGCGCGGGCTGATTTGGACCGCGCCAAGCGGGAAGGCGATCTGGCGAAGGCCGGGGAGCTGTCCTACGGCGTGATCCCCGAGCTTGAGAAAAAGCTGGGTGAGGCCGACGAGGCCGAGGACGTCATGGTCGAAGAGGCCGTGCGCCCGGAGCAGATCGCCCAGGTGGTGGAACGCTGGACCGGTATCCCGACATCGAAGATGCTGGAAGGCGAGCGCGAGAAGCTTCTCCGGATGGAAGAGGCTCTGCATGGTCGCGTCATCGGGCAGGAGCCTGCGGTGCGGGCGGTGGCCAATGCGGTTCGCCGGGCGCGCGCGGGGCTCAATGACGAGAACCGGCCGCTGGGGTCGTTCCTCTTTCTCGGGCCCACGGGCGTGGGCAAGACCGAGCTGACCAAGGCGGTGGCCGAGTTCCTTTTCGACGATGACAGCGCCATGGTGCGGATCGACATGTCGGAATTCATGGAAAAGCACGCGGTCGCCCGCCTGATTGGCGCGCCTCCGGGCTATGTGGGCTATGACGAGGGCGGCGTCCTCACGGAAGCGGTGCGGCGCAAGCCCTATCAGGTGGTCCTGTTCGACGAGGTCGAAAAGGCGCATCCGGACGTGTTCAACGTGCTGCTGCAGGTTCTCGATGACGGGGTGCTGACCGATGGTCAGGGCCGCACGGTCGATTTCAAGCAGACGCTGATCGTGTTGACCTCGAACCTCGGCGCGCAGGCGCTGAGCCAGTTGCCCGATGGCGCGGACGCGGCACAGGCGAAGCGGGACGTGATGGACGCCGTGCGCGCCCATTTCCGCCCCGAATTCCTGAACCGTCTGGACGAGACGATCATCTTTGACCGTCTGGGTCGTCAGGACATGGACGGGATCGTCGACATTCAGCTGGCGCGGCTGGGCAAACGGCTCGCGGCGCGCAAGATCGTGCTGGAGATGGACGGTGGCGCACGGAAGTGGCTGGCCGATGAGGGCTATGACCCGGTCTTTGGCGCGCGGCCGTTGAAGCGTGTGATCCAGCGCGCTTTGCAGGATCAACTGGCCGAGATGATCCTCGCCGGAGACGTCAAGGATGGCGAGACGATTGAGGTCTCTGCCGGGGTGGACGGGCTGATCGTAGGCGACCGCATCAGCCAGTCGAACCGGATGCCACCTGAAGACAAGGTCGTGCATTAACCTGCACCCGGGAGCGAGGGGCCAGCCCCTCGCGCACCCCGGAGTTTTTACGGAAAGATGAAGGGCGCGGGCTTTTGGAGGTCCGCGCCTTTTCCTTTGGGTTGGTCACTCGCGGCGCAACGAGGGCAGGCCGATGCCGGTGCTTTCAAAACCGCCATCCACAGCGAGCGTTTGGCCGGTGATGAAGCTGGCCTTGTCGGAGCAAAGGAAGACGATGGCCTCGGCCAGTTCGGCCTCTGTCCCGTAGCGGCCGAGCGGCAGCGCGTCGTGATAGGCGTCGATGATGTCCTGCGTGTGGACAGCCATGGCCAGTTTGGTGCGCACCGGGCCGGGGGCCACGGCGTTGGCGCGGATGCCGTATTCGCCAAGCTCGGCGGCCTGCTGTTCGGTGAGCGCGATGACGGCAGCCTTGGACGTGCCGTAGGCCACGCGGAGTGTTGAGGCGCGCAGACCCGAGATCGAGGCGATGTTGACGATGGCGCCTTTGGATTTCTTGAGCTCGGGCACGGCGGCCTGACTGACGAGAAACGTGCCGTCGAGGTTCACCGACATCACCCGGCGCCAGCGTTCGAAATCGGTTCCCTCGATGGGGCCGAAATCTGCGATACCTGCATTATTGACCAGCGCGTCGAGCCTGCCGAAGCGCCCTACCGTTTCGCGCACCATTTGCGGTGCGTGCTGGGGGTTCGAGATATCGAGCGGCAGCGCCAGCGTGCCGTCGGGGGCGGACTTGGAGAGCTCTTCGGCGTCCCAATCCACGATGGCGACGTCCCAGCCCTGAGCCAGGAAGAGCTGCGCGGTGGCATGCCCGATGCCTCGGGCTCCGCCGGTGACGAGAGCGGTCTTTCGATCAGTCATGGCCAAGAAAGAGCGTCTTGTGGAGGGAGTGACAAGGGATTTCGAGGACAGCCTGTGGTGCAAGCGCTGACACGTGGCGACGTGGCCAAAGAAAAAGGGGCCCGCGAACGGACCCCTTTGATCATTCTTGCGCGCGTATATTACGACGCGGGCAGGATCACTTTGTCGATGACGTGGATGACGCCGTTCGAGGCTTCGATATCGGCGGCCACGACGGTGGCGTCGTTGATCATCACGCCGTTGTCGAGGTCGATCATGATTTCACCGCCCTGGACGGTGGCGGCGGCCATGTCGTCGGAGAGGTCGGTGGACATCACTTTGCCTGGTACAACGTGGTAGGTGAGGATCGCGACCAGCTGATCCTTGTTTTCAGGCAAGAGCAGGCTTTCAACCGTGCCTTCGGGCAGGGCTGCGAATGCTTCGTCGGTGGGTGCGAACACGGTCAATGGGCCGTCGCCTTTGAGCGTGTCCACGAGGCCAGCGGCTGTGGCAGCGGCCAGAAGCGTTTCAAAAGAGCCGGCTTCGGCGGCGGTGTCGACGATGTCCTTGCCGCCCATTGCGAAGGCGGAGGTTGCCATGGCTGCGGATGCGGTCAGCGCGAAAAGGGTCTTGCGGATCATGATGAACTCCTTTGGTTGGATCATGACGTCGGGCGGTTGTCGCCCGTACCGGCGTCGATATGGACGGCGCAGCAGAGATATCCATGGGCGCTGGCCTGCCGATGGCGGGGATTGGCCGGTTGATTACAGTCCCTCGCGCGCTAAGCAGCGGCGGCATCGGGGATCAACTCACGCGGGCGTGATCCGCCGTTATCAATTGTCAGTGTTACAGCCCATGACACCCGCGTCAGTGGACTTGTTTTGTCTGCGCGGGAACGCCCTATATACCGCAGCACGAAATTAAGGAGGCAGGCATGGCCCACCGCTGGAAGAATGATCTCACATGGGATGACGTGACACCTGAGGCCGGGTGGCTGAACCGCCGTCAGATCATCGCGGGGGCGCTGGGCCTCGGGGCGGCGACGTCCATAGCCGGGCCGCTGGCGGCGCAGGTTAGCCAAGACCTGGAGCCGAATACGTGGGAGGAGATCACCTCTTACAATAACTTCTATGAATTCGGGACCGGCAAGGAAGATCCTGCGCGCAATGCGGGTCAGCTGACGACGGCGCCGTGGCCCATCACCGTGGACGGGTTGGTCGACAACCCCGGCACCTATGATGTGACCGAGCTGATTGACGGGCTAGACGTCGAGGAGCGGATCTATCGGTTCCGCTGTGTCGAGGCCTGGTCGATGGTCATTCCGTGGAACGGGATCGAGCTGAAGGACATCCTCGACAAGGTGGGTGTGCAGGAAGGCGCGAAATACGTGGCTTTTGAAACGCTGGTGCGCCCCGAAGAGATGCCGGGCGTGCGCACCGCCGTTCTGGACTGGCCTTACCGCGAGGGGCTGCGGCTGGATGAGGCGATGCATCCGCTGACGATGATGGCGACCGGTATTTACGGGCGCACGATTGCGAACCAGAATGGCGCGCCGATCCGGTTGGTGGTGCCGTGGAAATACGGGTTCAAGTCGATCAAGAGCATCGTGCGCATCACGCTGACCGAAGAAGAGCCGCCGACCAGCTGGAACATGGCCAATGGGCGTGAATATGGCTTCTATTCAAACGTGAACCCCAATGTGGATCACCCGCGCTGGAGCCAGGCCAGCGAGCGCCAGATCGGCGGCGGGCTATTTGCCAAGCGCCAGCCGACCCTGATGTTCAATGGATATGAAGCCGAGGTCGCGAGCCTTTATGAAGGCATGGACCTCAGCGAGTTCTACTAGAACCCGGCGCGTGCCATGAAACCGGCCTGTGGCGCGCGTTCGCCGCGGGCAAGATTGTGGGCGACTATGGCCTCCATCTCGGTCACGAAGTGGTCGCGTCCATTGAGGTGCATCGGCACGTAGAGCCGTTTGCCATCCGAGAATGTCAGCACGAGCGCGGGACGTTTTTCATGGACCCGGATGTCGACGAGCTGGGTCAGGTCGCGGGTCTGCGCGCGCAGGTCGACGCCCCAGACCGTGATCTGGGTGGCGTCGTAGATTACGCGCTGGCGGAAGTTCATCTCGAAGAGCCCGTAGGCAAAGAGCACCCAGAAGCCGATGATTGCGTAGGTCTGATAGGTGGGATTGGTTAGGCCCATATCCGCCATCAGCGCGCGTTCATCGAAGCTGAGCACGACGAGTGCCATCACCGCGGGAGTGAGCACGCGATATCCAAAGGGCGGGCGCATCTCGGTGCGGCCATCGACGCCTTTGCGGACTTCCTGCGACCCAACGGTAGATAGAAGTGTCGTGCCGACATCGTCAAAGGAGGTGTCCTGAGCGAAGATCGAGGTTTTACCCTTGGACTTGCGCCAAGGCACGATGATTGCCGCGCCGAGCAGGGCCGCAATCATCGGCCAGTAATTCGTAACAATGTCGATAAGGTCCATAATACGCCCTTTCCCTTTGCCGCCGGGATAGCCGCCAAGCATGGCGTGATTGCGGCGGGGATCGTGCGTCTTTGGGAATCCTAACAGGACATGACGTTGTAGTGAGGTGGCGCAACCTTTCTTGGTCGCGGGCAGCTAGAGCGCATATAGAGGCCGAAGCCACGT
>JBCDKE010000054.1:0-20792 GCA_038747015.1 Pseudomonadota bacterium | reverse complement strand
GGGCGTTGGGCCCGTCTGACGGTGCTATCATTCACTGCGGAACCGGCTCCTTTTTCGGATTCCAACGGGCCAGGACAATGCGTTTCGCAGGTGGATGGGGGTCCATCATCGGCGATGAAGCCTCAGCTAAGTGGCTGGGTTGGTCCGCCCTTAACCGCGCGCTCCGAACCGTGGACGGAACCCTGCCGTCCAGCACCTTTGCGCAGTCTCTGGTGGATGACTTGGGCGGCATCGATCCAGTCCTCCAGTTTGCCGCATCCGCAACTCCAGAGGAATTCGGGGCGCTGGCACCCCGTGTGACCGAGGCCGCTTCTGCAGGCAGCAGCTTTGCTCAGGCAATCCTCCGGGATGGGGCCCACCATGTCGCCAGCGCGGTGACCGCCCTCGGCTGGCAAGAAACCATGCCACTCTGCCTCACGGGCGGTGTCGCCATCCACTACAGGGACTATCTACCGGCCTCCGTCGCACGTGCCCTTCGTGACCCGCTGGGCGAGCCCATCAATGGCGCCTTGTCGCTGGCCAAGGAGGTCGCAAATGGCAGTCTCTGAGTTCCTCAAACCCGCCGAATGGCTATCACCGGAGCGTGGCCCTCGATACGTTCAGCTGCGCCGCAGACTGATCGAGGGGATCGAGGCGGGCGTCCTCGCACCGAACACCTCGCTACCGCCGGAACGCGAACTCGCCGACATCACTGACCTGTCACGCGTCACCGTGCGCAAGGCGCTTCAGGAACTCGTGCGTGAGGGCGTCATTGAACAACGGCAAGGGTCCGGTTCCTACATCCGCGATCAACTCGGTCGCGTAGAACAGTCTCTGTCGCATCTCACCTCGTTTACCGAAGACATGGCCAATCGCGGCATGCAAACGACGTCGAAATGGCTGGAACGCGGTGTCTTTGAGCCGTCAGCACAGGAGATCGCGGCGCTGGGTCTCGGTCCCGACGAACAGGTCGCGCGGATCTACAGGCTGCGTCAGGCGGACGGTCACCCGCTGGCACTCGAACGCGCCGCCCTGCCGCTCAGCATTCTTCCCAACCCGACGGAAATCACGACCTCACTGTACGAAGTGCTCGAACGGTCGGGCCTCCGACCTGCGCGCGCCCAGCAAAAGATTTCCGCAATCAACGTTGAAGCACGCGAGGCAGAGCTCCTGAACGTCCACGAGGGCGCTGCGGGGCTGAGCATCGTGCGAACCTCGTTCCTCGCAGACGGCAGGGTCGCGGAGCTGACGCGCTCGCTCTATCGCGGCGACGCCTACGATTTCGTGGCCGAACTTCGTCTCTAAGCCCAAAGGATCAAAACCAAATGACCGAAACGTCCACGCAGATGCGCCGGGAAGTTCTCGAAATCCCGAACGCCGTGGAGCAGCTCCTCTCCGAGGGGGCAGAAGCCACCAAAGCGTTGGCAACGCAGGTCCGTGACAAGGATCCGCGCTTTCTGACCTCTGTTGCACGGGGCTCGTCGGATCATGCCTGTACCTATCTGAAATATGCCAGCGAACTCATGCTGGGGCTGCCGATGGCCTCGGTCGGACCTTCCGTGCATTCGATCTACGGCGCAGAGCTGAAGGCAAAGGACGCGCTGTGCCTGTCGGTTTCCCAATCAGGGCAGAGCCCCGACATCGTCAGCATGACGAGTTCGCTACGCAGGTCGGGTGCAATGACTATTGCGATCACCAACAATGACGCCTCGCCCTTGGCGCAGACCTCTGATGCCGTCCTGCCGCTCTTTGCCGGTCCGGAACTCAGCGTTGCAGCCACCAAGACCTTTGTGACCTCCCTCGTTGCCGGGCTGACGCTCATCGCAGAAATCAAAAGCGATCGCGATCTCCTGGACGCGATCATGGGTTTGCCAAAGCACTTGGAGGCCGCAACCCAGTGTGACTGGTCCGACGCGGCCGACGCAATCGCGGGCCGTTCGGTCTTTACCCTGGGCCGCGGCCCGTCCTGGGCGATCTCCAACGAAGCCGCGCTCAAATTCAAAGAAACATGTCTGATCCACGCCGAGAGCTATTCCTCAGCCGAAGTGCTGCACGGGCCTGTTTCCATAGTGGATCGCGGATTTCCGGTGATCTGCTTTGCAGCCCGCGACGCCGCCGAACACAGCCTCGTCGAGACCGCGAATACGCTGGTCGATAAAGGCGCACAGGTCTTTGTCACCAGCAGCTTGGCAAGTTCTGCCAACACCCTGCCCCACGTGGACACAGGGCACCCGCTCACCGATCCTATTGCGGCGATCACGTCTTTTTACGGGATGGTCGAGACGCTATCCCGTAGCCGCGGCATCAATCCCGATGCGCCGCGCCATTTGAACAAGGTAACGGAAACCGTATGAGCCAAGCTGCCCAAACTTTCTACGGCGGCCCTATCTTTGACGGTCGGCGCCTTCGCGACGGCGCCTTCGTAACGGTTGAAAACGGGCGGGTCACGGCCGTCGGAGCCACAACCGACTGGACACGGTCAGCCGAGGATGTGGACCTGCGTGGCGATATCCTGAGCCTTGGCTACGTGGATCTTCAGGTCAACGGCGGTGGTGGGATCATGTTGAACACCGATCCGTCGGTCGAAACCATCGCCACAATTGCGCGGGCGCACCGTGCTTTGGGCGTGACCCAACTCCTGCCGACACTGATCACCGATAGCCACGATACAACGCGCCGCGCCATCGCAGCCGCAATTGCCGCCACCAAGGCCGGGGTTCCCGGCGTTGTCGGGCTCCACCTCGAGGGGCCGCATCTCTCAGTCGCGCGCAAGGGCGCCCATGACGCTTCGCTGATCCGACCCATGGATCGCGGCGACCTCGACGAATTGCTGGACGCTGCACGGCAGTTACCCTGCCTCAAGGTGACCGTAGCCCCAGAAAGTGTGAGCACCGATCAGGTGGCTGAACTCGTCCGGGGCGGCGTGCTCGTCTCTCTCGGGCACAGCGACGCCGATTTTGACACATGCCAACGGTATTTCGCGGCCGGCGCGCGCTGCGCGACGCATCTCTTCAACGCCATGAGCCAGATCGGCAATCGGGCCCCCGGCCTCGCCGGGGCAACTCTCGCAACACAGGGCGTCAGCGCCGGGATCATCGCGGACGGCGTGCATGTGCACCCGGAAGTCATGAAGATCGCATGGAAGGCCAAGACCGGCCCCGGAGAGCTGTTTTTGGTGAGCGACGCCATGGCCGTTGCCGGGACCGACATCGAGGAATTCGAACTCGGCCGGCGCAAGATCCACCGCCGCAACGGAGAACTGCGCCTGACCGACGGGACCTTGGCCGGGGCCGACCTCGCGATCAGCACGGCCGTGTCCGTTCTGGCAAACGAGGTTGGCGTGCCGCTAGAGGATGCGCTCGGCGCCGCCACGCGCGCACCCGCTGAACTCTGCGGCCTGCCCTCGCCTCTCCTCGAGGCGGGCACGACCCCCTCCAACACACTCATCCGCATCAAACCGGACCTCTCTGCGGCCTCGCCCCTCGTTCCATGGGGCGCGTTGTCGGAACCGGTCGCCCGATGACCCAGCTCGAGGTTTGTGTAGACACACTCGACGGTGCCAGGGCTGCCCTCGCTGGTGGCGCTGCTCGGATCGAGCTTTGCTCGGCCCTGTCCGAAGGCGGTCTGACACCCTCCGCGGGGCTTATGCGCGCCGCTGCGCAATTGGACATCCCCTGCTACGCGATGATCCGCCCGCGATGCGGGTTGTTTCACTTCTCCGACGTCGAGGTTGAGATAATGCTCACCGACATCGCCGTCGCCAAGGACGCCGGCATGGACGGTGTCGTGCTGGGCGTCCAGGACGAAACAGGCGGCTTGCATCTGCGCCTGTTGGAGCGGCTCTGTGAAAAGGCTGGCGGTCTAGGCAAAACCCTGCATCGCGTCATCGATGTGGTCCCCGACCCGCTCCTTGCGCTGTCTCAGGCCAGGACGCTGGGATTTGAGAGGGTGCTGACCTCCGGCGCTGAACCTTTCGCCCCAGACGGCGCGCCCCTGATTGCCGAAATGGTTCGACGCGCAGAAGGTCAGATATCCGTGATGCCCGGCTGCGGCCTGACCCCGGAGAACGTGGCACGCGTCGTTCGCGAAACGGGGGTCCGTGAGGTCCACGCAGCGTGCCAGAAGCGGGCCGATGGCGATCCGGCCTTTTCTGACTTTGATCCACCGGCTGGCCGCTTTGAAACCTCCGAGGACGAGGTGCACCTCATGGTCTCTGCGCTGGCATGACGGCAGCGCTTGGTTCAAGGCGGCGGAGGTAGCCCCTCCGCCGCGTTCTTTGCGCTTCAACATGCAGCCTTAGAAAGGCTGAGACCCGTCGCTCGGAACCTCCGGGATGCTCCAGCGTTCGCGCGGATCGATATCTACGTCCGGTGCGCCACGACGCGGGATTTGCATGTCGTTGCCATAGAGCCAGAGCACAAAGTTCGACCGCTCACCGGCAGTGATAGGCATGGATTCATGCGGCACGCTGCCGTGGTGAATGAGCGCCGTACCCGGGGCGAATGTCAGCTCCTCGACGCGGCGGCTAACCGGATCAAAGAATCGGACGCCCGAGCCCGAAAATTCTTCGCCCGGCAGGTTCAGGTTGAGGTTCAGCGTCACCGAAGACGCGTCCGTGTGAGCGCGCAGCGACGTATCGGCATCGGCCTGCCACTGGATCGAGAAGCCAAAGGTCTGGGTGTCATAGCCGTAGATGTCCGGGAACAGCAGCCGCGAGATCGGGCGCATGTAGCTGTTCATCAGCGAGCGGTAGAACGCCTGGAAGTTCGGCGCCGCCAGATAGCCCACAGAGCGCGGGTCGAGCATTGCGCCGCCACGGTTGAGCGAGATGCCATAGGGCGGGCGCACCGGAATGTCTGAATCCGCCGCTGCGGCCATGTAATCACGCAGGACCGACAGCTTTTCGGGGTCAAAGAATTGCGCCTTGTAGACGCCGGGGAAAACCTCTTCCCACAGATCTTTGACGGCGATCTCGGTGCTGGGGTCGTCCCACGCGGCCTCAATCGCTTCGCGCAGCTTTGGCGCGAAAAGCGAGCTGTCGAGAGCGTCGGAGACGCCGGCATCGGCCTCCCATTCGGCCCATGCCTCTTCGAACAGAGAGGTGTTCTGGTTCCAGAAATGCTGCACGGACGGGGCCCGCTGCAGTTGCGCTTCGCGTGTGGGGCGTTCGATCTCGCGCGCCCGTTCGAGGGATTGGAGTGCCATGGTTTCAGTTCCTTGTCATAGCAGTAGAGGGGCCCCCGTGAGCCGCGTGGCGACCCGTGGGGAAGTCTAGTGTCTTCAGGCCGCGGCGCGGGTGCCGCAGATGTCTTTGATGGCCTTCATCACGCTGGCGGCGTGGCGCGCATCCAGCGCGGCCCCGTGCGGTTGCGCGAAACGCCCGGAATCATTGTCGAAATACTTGCCGCTGGCCTTGGCAAAGCTGTCCGAGAGCGCGGCTTTGCGCAGGATCGAGGCACCGATCTGCAGGTCGTTGCCCGCAACGCCAAAGCCTTCCTTGACCATCTTGGAGGCCAGGAGAGAGCCGGGGTTCACCGCCACGACGACCGGACCCTTGGGCAGCTCGGCCGCCAATTCGCGGCTCCATATCGTGATGGCGAGCTTGCTTTGCGCATAGGCCGACATGTTGTCGAGCTGCCGGCGCCCGCTGAGCGCGGCCAGATCGACCGGTGCCTGCGCAGCGGAGGACAGGTTCACGATGCGCCCATCCGCTGGCACGATATCGAGCAGCTCGCGCGTCAGCACATAGGGCGCAAACGTGTTCACGACAAAGCGCGCGTCATAGCCGTCGGCGGTCACAGGGTTGCCCAGTTTCAGCACGCCGGCATTGTTGATGATCACATCAATCCGGTCGTGGTCGCAGCGAATATCGGCGGCCATTTTGCGCACCTGCTCGAGGTCCGCCATGTCGGCGACATAGGTCTCGGCCTTGCCGCCGATCTCTTTTTTGACCGCGTCCAGTTTGGCCGCGTTGCGCCCGTGCAGCAGGATCTTGTGCCCTTCAGCAGCGAGGTTCGTCGCCGTCAGGCGGCCGATCCCGTCCGTGGCACCCGTAATCAGGATGGTCTTTGTCATAGCGTTTCTTTCTCTTCGCAGCGTTGTGTCTGCGGAATGGTTTGGGGGAGCGTTCAGTAGCGGACCAGCGTCCGGCTCTCGATGCTCTTGCGGATGGTGGTGACCGAAGGGTCCTCGATCATGTCGAGGGCGCTGTGCCCGATCGAGGCCCGGCCGCGATTGTCGTAGATGTTGAAATAGGCGACCTCGTCCGGGGTCATTTTGGATTTGTAGACCCATGTGTGATCCGGGTTCGCCGCCAGCCCCATGATCTGGCCCATGCGGTCCGAGTAGATCAGGTCGAGCAGGATCCAATCCTCCTCTGCAACGCTCTCAGGCAGGATAAAGCCCAGCGGTGCAGAGTTGATTGGCGCCTCGATCGGACGCCAGACATTGATGAAAGCGTAGTGTCCCTCGGCCCACTGAGCCGCCTTTTCCTCGCCCAACAGATCCACGAGGCGCTTCGTCGCCCCGTCGGTGCTGTAGTCGCTGTGGACGTTGCGGGCGGGTTTGCGGGTGGCGTCAGGGTCGTCAACGCGCACGGTGTGGTCAAAGACCACGACCTCTTTGGCGTCGACTTTCTGGGTCAGAAGCTCTGTGAGTTCGCGGTCATAGGTGGCCTGCCAGCTCCGGTCGCTGTCGAAATCGCGGACCTGGGTCGCGACATCGGCAAAACCCACCGAGGCTTTCTCGAAGGATGGCACTGCCTCACCGGCGCGGGCGTCCAGGACCGCCACCTCGGTCGGGGCCAGCTCTGGCGAGATCAGGTTGCCCACGATGCCGCCAGCGTCGAGTTCAAACGCCTGACGTTCGGGTTTGTGAACGTGATAATTTACTGTGGCTACCTGGCTCATGGGACGCTCCTTCGTTCCGTGTGAGCCTTGATTTAACATCCCTGTTTCGTATAAAAACCGGGTCGATCCGATTTCAGTATTCCGAAAAAGTAGAAAATATGGACACGCACAGCCTGCGCCTCTTTGTTCTCGCCAGCGAGATGCTCAACATCAGCGCCGCCGGGCGGGCGTTGGGGATGGCCCCCGCCGTCGCCAGCACCCGCATCGCAAAGCTCGAACGCTTTGTTGGGGCCGAGCTATTACATCGCTCCACGCGCAAGGTTTCGGTCTCTGTCGAGGGGCAGGAGTTCCTGCCTTACGCCCGCGAAATGATCGCCCAGGAGGAAGAAGCGCTCGCCGCGCTCGGTGCCGGACAGGCCAGGGCCAAAGGCACGCTGCGCTTTGCCGCGCCCAGTACCTTCGCGCAGATCTATATCGCGCCGATCCTGCCGAAATTCATGGACGAGCACCCCGATCTCAGCCTCGATCTGCACCTCTCCGACACCCAGTTCGACCTGATCGAAGGCAGCTATGATCTGGCCCTGCGCAATGCAGTTCTCTCGGACAGCAGTCTGACCGCCCGCAGGCTGGCCGAGGACAAACGCATCCTGACCGCCTCCCCCGACTACCTCGCGCGCTGCGGCACGCCACAGAGCCCCGAGGACCTGAAAAAACATCGGCTGATCTCGTTCCGGAACCTCGATCCTAAAGAGCTGATTTCAAGCGACGGCACCCGAGCGGCCTTTGACCCGCTCGATGCAGCACAGCGCCTCGTGCTGAATGACGGCCTGACCCAGAAACGGATCACCAAGGCCCATGCCGGAGTTTCGATCAACTCGCTCTGGCTGGTACATGAGGAGCTCGCCGATGGCTCCTTGGTCCATGTGCTACCGGACTACGAACTCGCCAATTCCCCTGCGCTCTGGCTGATCTATCCCAAAAGCAACGTCGTCTCGGTCAAGGTGCGCGTATTCATGGACTTCCTGATCGAGAATTTCGGGGCGAATGCGCCTTGGATTACACCTCGCTGACACAATCTCTTGTCACCAGAACCGAGGCCCCTGCCCTCTTGAAGGCATCAATCGTACGTCGATTCCCGGATTACGGCTCGCCCGCAAAGCTCTGAGCTCACTGTGCACGCGCGCTGTGTGTGATCTCGATCGCCTTGATTTCGGGCGTGGATGCCCCGAGGGCGCGCATGAGGTGCAGCTTGTAATGAGTATCCACATATTCGGCTATGAAGCGCGTGGGCGCCGCCAGCGTTAGCGTGTGACCTTCTGCCCCCACGGGTACCAGACCGGCGAACCAAGCCTCAAAGAGGGGCGCGTTCAGCTCCCTGAGGGTCTGCGCCGCCAGATACCAGCCCCATTCGTCCTGACCAGACAAGGGGGGAGACGGGCGCAGGGGCACGACATTGCTCTCGGTCTCTGCCTCAGGCGTATCTGACATCCGTGCGGCAAAGTCCGGGCCTACCGCGTCCCAATGGGGCGCCGTGGATTGCAGGACCTGATCAAAGTGAACCCTGTGTCGCGCCACCCTGCCCCGCGCTGACGGTGACGCGATGGAGATCCAGCGCAGGCTGCGCATGGCGCCGAGTTCCCGCTTTACCGTGCGTTCGGTCACGTTCCAGAGCGCCGCGAGCTCGCGCTGGCCCACGGCGAATTGCTCTGTTTGCCAGTTCACGCGCGCAGTGATCAAAAGGGCCAGACGTTGGGCAAGTCGCCCTTCTATGCCCGGCGCGCTCGAGGCTGTCACCAAGAGCGCCGTGATGATGTCATACTTGAAGGACGCTACCCCCGGCCCGGTTAGCCGTTTCTTAGGTGCACCGATCTTGATCCCGCTTTGCATAGCTGGCCCTGTTCGCATACCGCTCAATGCTCGGAACGTGTACCGGTTGATCCGTGTATCAACGTTAATCCCGAGATTGCTCGTATTAGCGTTGGGAACTGGGATTTTGTCAAGCCGTGGCCTAAACCTACTCCAAATCAAAAAAGAAAAATGGGTATTCATGGTATTGGGTGACGTCTTGATGTCCCCCTAAGGCCTGTCGATGTCACCCCAAATCCCGCTTTGTTCGGGTCGGTGTCCCCCTATTTAGTCTCCAACACAGACACGCAGCGGGCGATTCTGTGGCGGCTCCGATTCGGGGGGAGACCTTATCCGCGGGTAAGGTTTGCTCGCCTTTCCCCTACTATGTTCAGACTCGACAAAAAACGCAAGTTAGCCGTAAATGGAAAAAATGGCAGAAACAACGTCCGAGCAAAAGAGCATGTTAACCCACACAGACCTCCGCGCCTTCCAGGCCCGATCGCTCAAGATGCAGAGCTTCATTCGTCAGCAGACCTTTTCCCCGGAGAACGAAAAGACCCTGAGGCGGTTCTCTTCGTGGGAGGTTTCAGAGCTTATCCTGGGGATGAACCAGTCCACCTTTCGCGGCAAGATGGCCGCCGATCCCAGCCTGCCTGCTGGTCTGGTAGAGCCCGAAGGACGGCAGCGTTGGTTCACCCTTGAAGAGATCAACACCCTGCGCCGGAAGCTGAACCCGCGCGGCAAATCCCTGATGCCGACCCGCCCTACGGGACGCGCATTCAGGACAGCGATTGCGAACTTCAAGGGCGGCGCGGGGAAGTCTACGGTGGCTCTGCACTTCGCCCATGCGGCGGCGCTCGAGGGCTACCGGGTGTTGTGCATCGATTTCGACCCGCAGGCGACGCTGAGCCATTCCATGGGCCTCACCGATGTGAGCGAGGAAAACACGGTCTGGGGCATCATGGCCCGCGACCTTATCCGCGAGACAGAGGCGCAGAACGCCGCCCCGCGCGGCGCGGCCAGCGGCACCGCCCTGCCCCAGCGGCGCATCCCGTCCTCGATCACCGGCCTCGGCCTGCAGGACCTGCGGGTGGCCGATTTCATCGAGCCGACGAACTGGCCCACCATTGACATCATCCCCTCCTGTGCCAACGCGGCCTTCGTTGAATTTGCCTCGGCCCAGTACCGTCACCTCAACCCGGAGTGGTCGTTCTTTGCGGCCATATCCCGGTTCCTCGACACGCTGCCCGAAGACCAGTGGGACCTGATCTTTTTCGACTGTCCGCCGGCCATTGGCTATCAATCCATGAATGCGGTCTTTGCGGCTGACATGCTCTATATCCCGTCGGGCCCCGGCTATTGGGAGTATGACAGCACCACGAGCTTCATCGGGCAGTTGGCCGAGGCGCTGGAGGATCTGGCCGCCGGTTTCGACGCAACCTTATCCGCGGGTAAGGTTTCGCTGCCCAAGCTCTTTACCGATGTGCGCTTTCTGATGACGCGCTACGAGCCGGGCAATGCGCTGCACCGTGCGATGTACGAGGCCTTTGGAAAGGTCTTTGGCGACAATCTCTGCGAACACCCGGTGGAGATGACGCGCGCTGTGGAACAGTCCGGTCGTTTCCTGAGCTCGGTCTACGAGATGGATTACCGGGACATGACGCGGGAAACCTGGCGACGTGCGCGGGGCAGCTTTGACGCTGCTTTTGCGGAGTTCACGCAGACCATGTTGCCGCAGTGGGAGGCGCTCGGTGCGCCGGACCAGGCCGCCGCGGAAACCTTATCCGCGGGTAAGGTTTGAGGAGGAAGATAGATGAGCAAAAAACGCCGTACCTTTGACATTGATCTCCCCGATGACCTGCCGGAGGAGGTGGTCGCGCCCGCCGCCGAGGAGGCGGCCACAGCCGCCCCGCCAGCGCGCCGGGGCCCCATGGCCAGCGCCATCTCCGAGAACGCCGAGGCGCTGAGCGCGCGTCGCTCTGCCGCCGAGGCGATCCGCCAGGAGAATGACGATCTGGCCCATGAATATGTGGCGCTGCGTGAGGCCGGGCAGGTGGTTCAGCAGATCGCGCTGGACGACGTGTCGACCGAGCTCTTGATCCGCGACCGGATGCCCAGCAACCATGACGAAGAGCTCGAAGAGCTGGTGACCTCGATCCGCGAGATCGGTCTGTCGAACCCGATCCGCGTGGTGGCGCGCCCGGGGCAGGGTGTCGAGCTGGTGCAGGGCTTTCGCCGCCTGTCGGCCTACCGGCGGCTGCGCGCTGAGGGCGGGGAGGGGTGGGACACGATCCCGGCCCTGATCGTCGCCGGTGAGGCGGATATCGGCGGGCTCTACCGTCGGATGGTCGACGAGAACGTGGTCCGCAAGGACCTGTCCTTTGCCGAGATGGCTCATATCGCGACGGTCTATGCCGCGGACCCATCGACCGAGGTCAATGATCTCAAGGGCGCGATTGGGGCGCTGTTTCAGTCCGCACCCTATTCCAAACGTAGCTATATCCGGTCCTTCGCCTACCTCATGGAGCGGCTGGAAAAGCACCTGATGTTCCCCACGGAAATCCCCCGCAAGCTAGGTCTGACGCTGGCGCGGCGGATGAAGGATTTCCCGGAGGTGACGATGGAGATCATCGAGGAGCTGCGAGGCTGGGAAAACCGGTCTATCGAGGATGAGCTCAGTGTGCTGCGCCGCCACGCGGTGACCAATGAGGAGGGCATTGCGGAGGCCGCGGTGGCGAACTCTAAGCCCGCGAGGGCAGGGGGCGCAGGGTCAAAGACCAAGACCACCTTTCACATCAAGAGCTCTGCAGGGCTGGTGAAGTGCACGGCCGCCGAGGGGCGGCTCGAGATCAAGGCCAAGCGGGACTTCTCCTCCATAGAGCGGCAGCGTTTGGAGAGTGCCATCGCTGAGCTGATCGAGGGGCTGCGTTAAAACCTTATCCGCGGGTAAGGTTTGACTGTTTGCTGTGAAAAATGTTGCAAAATTGCAACATAATTTGGCTGTCAGTAGCACAAGGATGCGTTCGCGAACTGCGGCGGCTTTTGGTCCGATGGGTGCGCCAGAACTCAGAGTGTGGGGCGCCTTTTTGAGCGACCCATCAAATCTATTCATATTACTTATCGATACCAATCGATGGAATCAATGATCCTGGCTGGCTAGATTCGCGGGAGACTAAAGACGCCGGGGTCGGACATCGTTTGATCCGGGCCAGCCGCTTGGCCGCGACGCGCTGATGCATGGCATCGGCCCACAGAAATCTGTGGCCAGATAGTGCGGCGACATCGGATGGAAGGATGGCATGGGTATCGGAGAGAACGTCATTGCGGCATCAGATCGCCCTTTGGTCTATGGCATCAGCAACCAGAAAGAGATCGGTTTTGAAGCCCCGGCTATCCGCAAGGGGGACGCTTTGCGCACGTTGGTGCGGTCGCTGTCTGGATTTCAGAAAGAGGCACTGGTGACGTCGGCCCGGTCGGGGCTGACCTGGCGGATGGTGAGCGACGAGGGCAAGTACCTCAACGGCTATGACGCCGCCCCGCCGCCGCTGTCGTTCCTCACCGTGGGTCTGATCGCGTCCTACCTGAACGAGATTGATGCGCTCGCGAAGCTCAAGAAAGTTGAGATCCGCAAGCTGCATCTGACGCTGAACAACCACTATTCCATGACCGGCTCCATGCAGAAGCGCACCATGATCGGTGGGGCATTACCGGTAGAGCTGAGCGTTGAGATCGACTGCGATCTCGACGACGCCGCACTGAATACGTTTCTGATGGATGCGGTTCATGCTGCACCCTTGAATGGGTTGATGCGGGGCAAGCATGACAGCCTCTTTAACCTCGCGCGAAACGGGCAGCAGATCGAGGTTGGAAAGGTCACCGGTCTGTCCGAACCCATGGTCGCGGATCCCGGTGACATGGTCACACAGGCCGAAGGCGGCGACCCTGCCGAGGTGATCCTCGCGCAGCTGGGTCTGACGGAGAAAAAAGAGGTCGAGGGCGGGACCAAAGCCGCGTCGTCGTCGCTGACCGACCATCAGGACCGGCGGCTCAATATCGCGGCGACGGCGTTCATCCGCGAGGATGGCATGAAGGAAATCCGTCAGCAGCTCTATTCCCCGCACGGGACGGAATGCCTGTTTCTGAGCGAAGAGGCCCCGGTCGACGGCGGCAAAGGGCGCGCGCCGGATGCAAACTCTTACATCTCGGCGGGGATCGGTTTCTGTTTCATGACCCAGTTCGGGCGACTGGTACCGATGCTGAAATACGATTTGCCGGGCTACCAGATCGTGCAGGACACGCATTTCTCGCTGGGCGGGGCGTCCGGCGGCACAGGCAGGGCAGGGGAGGCGGATCCGGTGGAGACGCATGTTTTCCTGCAAACCTCGGAGACCGAGGAGGTAGCGCGCGAGATGCTCGATCTGTCCGAGCAGACCTGCTTTCTGCACGCGTTTTGCCGGACTGATCTGAAAACAAAGCTGCGCGTAGTGAGGACCTAGGATGAAAACCCAAGTCTGCATCATTGGCGGTGGCCCGGCGGGGCTGATGCTGAGCCATATTCTGTACCAGAACGGCATCGACAGTGTCGTGCTGGAACGTCAGTCCAAGGAGTATGTTCTGGGGCGGATCAGGGCAGGGGTGCTGGAGCATGACGCCGCACAGCTGTTGCGGGACTACGGTCTGGGCGAACGGATGGACAAGCTGGGCAAGGTCAAGGACGGGACCGAGATCCTGTGGCAGGACAAGCCCGGCTATTTCATCGACGTGAAGAAATGGACCGGCAAACAGATGGTGGCCTGGGGTCAGACCTATATCACCGAGGATCTGTACGAAGCGCGCGAGCGCGATGGCGGGGCGATCATCTGCGAGGCCAAGGAGGTGGCGCTGCACGATGTGACGAGCGACGCGCCTTATGTGACCTATGAAAAGGACGGCAAGACCCACCGGGTGGACGCCAGCTATATCGCGGGGTGCGACGGGTATCACGGGCCCTCGCGGCAGGCCATTCCGGCTGAACTGCGGCGCGAGTTCGAGCGGGTTTATCCCTTTGGCTGGTTGGGCATCATGGTAGAGAAACCGCCGCTCGAGAACTTTATCTATGCCTATCATTCGGACGGCATGGCGATGGCGGCGCAGCGGAACCCTCAGCTGAGCCGGTACTACGTGCAGGCGCCGAGCACGGACAAGCCGGAGGACTGGTCGGATGACCGGTTCTGGGAGACGCTTCTGAGCCGCTTCCCCGAGGATGTGGCCAACCAGATCGAAACCGGGCCCTCCATCGAAAAGTCGATGGCCCCGTTGCGGTCCTTCGTTTCCGAGCCTCTGCGCCATGGTAATCTGTTCCTCGCCGGAGACGCGGGTCACATCGTGCCGCCGACAGGGGCCAAGGGGCTGAACCTGGCGTTTTCGGACGTCTACTATCTGTCGCGCGCGATGATCGAGGCGTTCAAGGCTGGCAACACCGCGTATCTCGATACCTATTCGGAGACCGCGCTCAAACGGATTTGGGCGGCTGAGAATATCTCGTGGCGATTGACCAAGCTGCTGCACGTGTTTCCGGACGAGGACCCGTTCGACACCAAGCTGCGTGAGAACGACTATGATATACTGCTCAGCTCAGAGCCGGCGCAGCAGGCCTTGGCCCATGAATACATCGGCTTGCCGTACTGAGAACGATCGCGGCGTGGCCGTGTTGGCCGCGCTTCAGAACTAAAGGGAGGAAAACATGAAAAACCTAATCGCAGGCCTGAGTGCCGCCGCATGTTTCATGGCCGCGCCACTGAGCGCGGACACGTTGAGTCTGGCGTACTTCATGGGGCCCAAGCACCCGATGAACGCGGCGGTGTTCACGCCGTTCGCCGAAAAGCTGGCCGAGGTATCCGGCGGCGAACTGACGGTTCAGCAGTTTCCCGGGGGCGCGTTGAACTCGGTTCCTCCCAAGCAGTACGCGATCCTGCTCGACGGGGTGGCGGACATTGTGTTCACCCTGCCGGGCTATACGGGAGATGTATTCCCAATGACGCAGGTCGTCGGCTTGCCCGATGTCTGCAGTTCGGCCACGGCCTGCACAGAGGCGTTGCTGAACGCCCGTGAGACTCTGGAAACCGAATACAATGCCAAGGTGCTTGCAATCTGGGCCAATGCGCCTCCGGTGCTGCTGACACGGGATAAACCGGTCCGCAGTCTCGAGGATCTGGAGGGCATGACACTGCGCGTGACGAACAAGGCGGACGTGCCTTTCGCGGAGGCTTTGGGTGCCTCGGCCGTGACGCAGCCGGTGAGTGTCATCAACCAGAACCTGAGCAACGGTGTGATCGACGGTATCGTCATTGATCCATCGGCGATCCGGTCCTTCAAACTGAACGAGCCGGCAAACTATGTCACCACGTGGTTCCCGGCCTCGGGGTCGGCCTTTGTGCTGCTGATGAACCAGGACGTCTATGATGGCCTGTCGGATGAGGCGAAGGGCTGGGTCGATGCGGCCTCAGACGCGTCGCTATCTGTGGGTGGCGGTGCCGCCTATCAGGCGGCTGCGGGCGGCGGTATCGAACTGGCTCGCGAAACCGGCGTCGAAGTCATTGAGCTATCTGCCGAAGAGCAGGCGCGCTGGAAGGAAACGATCGCTCCGGCATTGGCTGCCACCATGGACGAAAAGGTCGGTGATCTGACCGTCAGAGCGGTTATGGACCTGATGCAGGGCAAGTAGCATGGCACGCCAAACGTCCGGCGTGATTGCGGGGATCGACCGGCTTGCGGGCCGGTCGTCGACCCTCTTGGCCATTGTTGGAAGCATCGGTGTTGTCGTTCTCGTTGGCATCATCGTGGTGTCGGTGTTTTGGCGCTACGCGCTCAACGACCCGATATTTGGCACGGCTGATCTGTCGGTCATGACGCTGACGCTGGTCGCCGGGTCAGCGGTGGCCTTTGGCGCGCGCAACGGGGCCCATGTCAGTGTCGACATCATCAGCAAATTCGCCGGTCCGGGCTTTGTCAGGGTCACGGATGTGATCATGCGGCTGGCGGCTGTGTTTATCAGCGGGTTGGCGACCTACGCGCTGTTTTCGAGCGCCTGCGGCATCGAAAAGGCATGCATTACCAATGATCTGAGCATCGAGCATTGGCCGTTTTACTACTATCTGGGCGTGTGCCTCGGGCTCTTTACGCTCAACATGGTTCTGGAACTCCTGAAGCTGTTTCAGGCTCCTGGAGATGATCAAACGCCAGAAGGGGCGGCGTAATGGATCCGACGACTATCGCGGCGGTGGGCTTTGCGAGCCTGTTTCTCCTTTTGCTGATCCGGATGCCGGTGGGTCTGGCGATGATGCTGGTGGGCACTGTGGGGATCTGGGCGATCCGGCCTCAGGCGGCGCTGCCCAAGCTCGCGGGAGAGATCTTTGCAGAGGCGTCGAACTATCCGCTGATGATCATCCCGCTCTTTGTCCTGATGGGCAATTTGGCGGGGGTCTCGGGGATGAGCCGGGACCTCTACGACGCGGCCAATGCATGGCTGGGGCACTTCAAGGGCGGGCTGGCCTCGGCGACGATTGTGGGCTGCGCAGGGTTCTCGGCGCTGTCGGGGTCGTCGCTGGCGGCGGCCTTGACCATGGGGCGCGTGGCGCTGCCGCAGATGCAGCGCTACGGCTATGAGAACGGGCTGGCCACCGGGTCCATCGCGGCGGGCGGTACATTGGGGATCCTGATCCCGCCCTCAGCAGGGTTTGTGATCTACGGTATCCTCACTGAGGAGAGCATCGGTCAGCTATTTATGGCGGGGGTGATCCCCGGCCTCGTGCTGACGGCGCTCTTTATCCTGTCGATCTGGATCGTCGTGGCGCGGAAGCCTGACATGGCCCCGGCGCAGGCCGAGGCCGTGCCTATGGGTGAGCGGCTGCGGTCAATGGCGCGGGCGGGCTGGATCATCGGCATCATCGGGTTGACCATCGGCGGCATCTATTCGGGCGTCTTTTCCGCCATTGAGGCGGCAGGGGTAGGCGCATTTCTGGCGTTGCTCGTCACGATTTTCCGCCGCCAGCTGAGCCGTCAGAACACCATCGACGTCTTCAAAAGCACGCTGAATTCGAGTGGGACAGTCTTTCTGATCCTGTTCGGTGCCTTTGTGTTCAAATCCTTCGTCGGCTTTACCGGGATTACCTATTCGCTGTCGCTCTGGGTCGAAGGGCTGGGGCTAACCGGGCCGCAGGTCGTGCTGTGTTTTCTGCTGCTGTTCATTGTCTTGGGCATGTTCATGGACGGGTTCGCCATTCTGGTGCTGACCGTACCGCTGGTGCAGCCGATCATCGAGCCGCTGGGTGTCGACATGATCTGGTTCGGCGTCCTGATGGTTATTGCGCTGGAGATGGGACTGATTTCACCCCCGGTGGGTGTAAACGTCTTTGTCGTGAAGGGCATCGCCAAGGACGTGCCGTTGAACACCATCTTTCGCGGTATCTGGCCGTTCTGGTTCGCCATGTTCGCGGCGCTCGTGCTGATCTTTCTGATCCCGCAGATCGCGCTATTCATGCCGCAGACCATGTTCCGATAGGTCGGGGCCGCTCATGTCTCCGATTTCGATAGAGGACCCGGCGGCGCTTGCGACCATTGCGCTGGCCCTCTTTCTCGGCGGCGTGCTGAAGGGCGCGATCGGGATGGGATCGCCGGTGCTGGCGATCCCGGTAATGGCCAGTTTCTTTGACGTGCGTCTTGCGGTGGTGATCATGGTTGTGCCGAACCTGATGACCAATCTCTGGCAGTTATGGACGTACCGCGCACATCGGCTGAGCGGCGCGTTCCCCTATGTGTTCGCCGGGGCAGGGATGGTCGGGACCTTTCTGGGCACGGTGGTTCTGGTGCTGGTGTCGCAGGCGTTTCTGAAGCTTTTGGTCGCGGGGGCGGTGATCGTTTATGTGGGGCTGCGGCTCGCGCGGCCGGACTTCGCGCTCGGCGACAGGGCAGCGCGGGCGCTGGCGATCCCCATGGGCGCGATCGCTGGGGCTTTGCAGGGCGCGGCGGGCCTGTCTGCGCCGGTGTCGGTCAGTTTCCTCAATGCCATGCGTTTGGGGCGCGAGGTGTTTATCGTGACGATTTCGCTGCTCTTTGTGGGGATGTCACTGGTGCAGATCCCGATGTTGACGGCGCTCGGATTGATGACGGCGGAGACTGCGCTCTTGGGGGCTGCTGCGCTGTCGCCGCTCCTGGCCGGGATGCCAGTGGGCGGGTTCCTCGCCGCGCGGCTGAGCCCGGAGCGGTTCGACCGTATCGTCATCGTCGTGCTGGTGGGGCTGGCGCTGAAGCTGGTGATCGATGTGATCTAGCTCAGTTCCCCTCGAGGCGGTGCGACACGAATTTGGGGGACACGCTGGTGATCTCCTTGATCCGGTCGCGCAGCCAACGGTGGGCAGGGTCGTTCGTCGATCTCTCGTGCCAGACGATGTAGAAATTCACCGGTTCGGAGTGGAATGGTAGCGGCGCCATGGCCAGATGCTTCAGCGCCGTGTGGCGTTGATATTCGAGTTGCGTCGCCAGCGTGCGCGTGCCCTTGAGAAAGGGCGTGATACCGGAGAAGTTCGACACCGAGATGACTGGCGGCGGCAGCTTGGGCAGGTCGGGGGCCTTGAGCACGTCGGAGGATACACCTCCGAGCACGAAGCGCACCTCGAGGTGATCAGCGGCGAGGTAGTCTTCCATGGTCTTGGGCGGGTCCATGGTCTCGGGGTCGTAAAAGCACATCATGTCCCCGGTGAAGAGTTTCAGCTGAAAGAGGTCGGGCGCGTTTGGCGGAGCGGGCGTCACCATCAGGTCGCAGGCCGCGTCCCTGAGAAGCCCGACGCTGGGCACGCCCGAGGGCATGAAATTGAAGGTCAGGTCAATGCCGCTGCCGCGGGCCTCCCGCATGAAGTCCGGAAACAGCATGTCGCGCTGCATGTCGTTGGCGGCCACGCGGAAGTGCATTTTTTCCGAAGTCGGATCAAAGCTGCGCTTCTCGGTCAGGCCGCGCATGCCGTCGAGGACCTTGAGCACCGGTGATTTCAGTGAGAGCGCGGTTTCGGTGGGCGTGATGCCCTGACCGGAGCGGACAAAGAGCGGGTCGCCGAAAATACCCCGAAGCTTGGCGAGGGTGTGACTGACATTGGACTGGGTGACGCCGAGACGGTCGGCGGCGCGCGATACGGAGGATTCCTCGAGGATCACCAGGAAGGTGCGCAGGACGTGGCCGTCCAGCGCATGAAAATCGATTTTCTTCATGAATAGTATTAATGGGTATGAATGTATTCGTTGTCCATCATGCTCTATTCACGGCGCTTAAAAGGGGAGGAAACCAGGGCCATCGGATTGTGCACGCTCGACGCGTTGTCACGAAAGCCCCTAAGCGGGGGCGAAAAACCGATGTTGGTGCCAGAGACGCTGAGCAATTTCCCGAAAACAGTGCAATAATCCCCCCAAGAGTCTGGGCGGAGAGAGAAGGAGCCCTGAGCTATGAACAACATGGATCAGATCGTCACCACGGATATTTTCATCGATGGTGAGGCCCGTGGGGCGTCTAACGGGGCCCTCTACGACCTGCATAATCCCGCCCGTCCGAGCGAGCTGGTAGGCCACGCGGCGGCGGCGACGAAGGATGATGTGAACGCAGCGGTTGAGGCAGCCCATCGCGCCTTTCCGGCCTGGGCGGATCTCGGGTTTGAGGAGCGCGCAGCGCGGCTCCGCGCGGTGGCCAAGGCGCTCTCGGCCGACGAAGAAGACATCAAATACCGGTCGCGCCTATTCACCCGCGAACACGGCAAGATCGCGCGCGAAACGCTGCTGGAAATGAGCCGATTGGGCGATCGCTTCATGCAGGCAGCGGCCTATGGCGAGCGAATGGCGATCGACGAAGTCATGGGACCCGCCGAGGTCGGCCCGCAATTCGATACGATCATTACACGCCAGCCCCGGGGGGTTGCGGCGCTGATCGTGCCGTGGAACTGGCCCCTGTCAATCCTGGGCGCAAAGCTGCCGCAGGCGCTGGTGGCGGGAAACACCGTCGTGGTGAAACCGGCCGAGAATTCGGCCATGGCCCCGGTAATGACCCTGCAGATCATCGCCAAGATGCTGCCGCCGGGCGTCATCAATGTCATTACCGGATCCTCGAAGGAGATCGGGGATACTCTCACTGGCCACCCGCTGGTGCGGAAAGTGAATTTCACCGGCTCGGTGCCTGTGGGGCGTCACGTGATGCGCGTGGCGGCCGAGCATCTGACGCCTGTGACGCTCGAGCTCGGCGGCAATGACGCGGCGCTGTTCCTCGAAGACGTGGAGCTCAACGACGCGGTTTTCGACAAGATGTACTGGGGGACCTTTGGGTCCTCGGGCCAGATCTGCATGGCGCTGAAGCGGATGTATGTCCACGAAAGCCGGTATGACGAGGTCGTCGACGGCTTTACCGCGGCCTGTGAGCGCGCTGTGGTGGGCGACGGGTTGCTGCCCGAGACCACCATGGGGCCGGTCAACAACGCCAAGCAGCTGAAAGTGGTCACCGACATGATCGCCGAGGCGCGCGCGAAGGGCGCGGACGTCAAGGAATGCGGTCAAGTGCCCGACGAAGAACTCTATGCCGGGGGCGGGTATTTCCAGAAACCGACGCTGGTCTATGACGCCGATCAGTCCCTGAGCATCGTGCGCGAGGAACAATTCGGGCCGTGTCTGCCAATAATGAAGTTCTCAAGCGACGCAGAAGGCATTGCCAAGGCCAATGACAGCGAATTCGGGCTGTGTTCCTCGGTCTGGACGCAGGACGCTGACCGCGCGGTGCGCATCGCGAAGAAGCTGGAGGCCGGGTACACCTATCTCAACGGACACGGCCCCATGGCGCAGGACGGGCGCGGGCCGTTCGGCGGGTTCAAGTATTCCGGCATCGGGCGAAATCTCGGTTACGATGGTGTTCTCGCCTTTGCGGAGCCGCATTCGATTTCCGGCCCTGCAGGCTTTTTGGTGGAGTAGCGAGCCATGTCCAAACTGGGCGAAGATATCATCGGCACCTCAGGCGTTGCGCCTTTTTTCAAGCTGGCGAATGCCGGTGAGGTCTCAATAGACGCGCCTGAGAACCGCAAGGGGGACGCGCTGCGGACCTGGGTCCGGTCGCTG
>JBCDKE010000053.1:0-20943 GCA_038747015.1 Pseudomonadota bacterium | reverse complement strand
GCCTTGCCCCTTGGACGTCACCTCGCCTACGCACATGGGCCGCGCGTATTGCGGGGTGCCGCCACCTTGTGCCAGCCGCTTGAGAAAGCCAGGAAACAGCTTCAGATCGGCCGGCGCGTTGCGCGGGCTGTCGCCGTCAAAACCGGTATAGCGGTCTTTTACATAGGTGGCGTAGCTGATCTTCGAGGTCTCGCCGTCGCTCACCACGCCTACGCCCGCCTCCACCTGCCGGCGCACCGTGTCTGCGCATGCCTCGGTCATGGTCGCGTTGAATTCAGCCTGATCAAAGCTCTCACCATTCTCGCGCGCAAAGATGAGATCCACCACCTTCTGAGTGCGCGGCAGGCTGCCCACATGGGTTGTCTTGATCATGCTCAACTCCTCATTTTTGATCACAATACCGGGACCGCGCGGCCCCTCAACCACAAAAAGAAGACGCCGCCCCGGGCTGCAAACGGGACGGCGTCTAGCCTCGCTATGATGTCATGTTGCGCGCCTGACAGCGCGGTCCCAGAACACCCCCAAGTGACGCGAGACAAACTCGCCGATACGACGTTTCTCCTTTGGCGCGGTGGGCTCTTTCGCCGTGGAGACTTACTGCAATCTGCGGCTACACCCTACAGGTCGCGCCTCCCGTCGCACGGGTGGATATATGTAGGAAATTAACCCTCATGTCGCGCACTGCGTCAATACAACAACAACATGCTGTGCACCTGGCGCGAGCTCCCGGCTCTAAATCTCTGGATTCCCATCTGAATCGAGATTTCACCTCTCCGATCCGCGCGAGCGCCACGCTGGCACACCCCCGCCAAAGCATCGAAACCCGGTAGAATCGGCCGCCAAAAAGGCCAGTAAAACTGGGGCGCGTGCATCCTAGCCACGCACCCCCAGCAGTGCCTAGTCCGCCAGAATCTGCGCCCAGATCGCGATCTCGTCGTAGCAGACCCACTCGCGGCGCAGGCCCCAGGGTCCGAATTCCGCGTGGTTGATCCCCATGACATGGACCCGCTTGCCCGTGGGCCGCCCGAACGCGCCCCAACCGTCATGGGTGCCGTCGAGGCTCCACCGTACGGCGGCGCGCGGCGGCATCATCGGGTCTTCGCGACCGATCACGTGGTGTACCTTGAATTCTGCGCCCGGAAGCGCGGCGGCCAGACCGTTCCAATGGTCAAACGCCGCCTCCTGACCCGCTGTGCTAATCCCGCCAGGGTATTCCAGCTTGCAGGCGCGGTCATACTCGGCGCCGATCAGGTCGAATTCCCGCGCCATGATGCGTTCGAGATAGTCCGCGTAGCGCCCGCCCCATTCGTTGTCATTGCCGCGTCCGGTATAGGGCCCGACAATGTCGTTCTCCGGCAGAAAGGCCCCCTGCGGACGCCCCGCCTCAGCCTCTGCGCGCACGAACTCCTCTGGCGTCAAGCCCAGCTGACGCACGATAAACCCGTTGTCGCGCACCAGCCATTCATCGCTGATCTGGTTATCCTTGGCATAGCAATCCGCGATCCCGCGGAAGGTCAGCTCGATCCCCGTGGCAGGCCCGAAACGACCGCCACGATGGGTGGCCGTGGAATAGAGCCTGTGCGACGACAACATCCCCGCCTCCGGGTCCCCCGACCAGATCACGTCCTCTGCGAATAGCTGGCGATCCGGAAACTCGTTCAACACCTCCATGGTGTTCTGGGTCATCCCCGCCTCACCGGTGGAAATACCCGCAGGAACGCGCACCACCACGTCGGGGTGGTAGTATTCCTTCATCGCACGGCCGAGGCCACGGTCTTCCCAGATCTCCTTGGTGATCTTGATGATGTAATCCGGGAAATCGGTGAATTCGTTGGAAAACCCGCGCATTATTCTTCCTCCTTGGACGACCCGCGCTTGATCAGCCGTCCCTCTATTTCCACGCGGCGCGGGGCTGCATCGCCCTCGCCGCCGTCATCTATCAGGGCCATCATGTTCTCGACCGCCGCTGCCACCATCTGGCCCGAAGGCTGGCGCCAGGTCGTCAGGTCATAGCTCGGCCATGACGCCATCTGCACATCGTCGAAACCGACGACTGAGACGTCTCGGCCCAGAACCATCCCGCGCTCATGACGCAGGGCATCCACGACGCCAAAGGCCATGTGGTCGTTGCCGACGAAAATCGCGTCGACGCCGTGGGTATCCACCAGTTCCACCGCCGCCTGCGCCGCCTGAGCGCGGTCGTAGTCACCCGGTAAAACCACCGCCTCTTGCCCATGGGCCGCCAGCCCATCGGCAAAGCCCAGCGCGCGGTCGCGGCCCGTCATGGACTGTTCCCACCCGGCGATGTGGCCAAATTTCTCGTGGCCGCCGGCGACGAGATGCTCTGCCACCGCCGCGGCACCCGCGCGGTTGGCGCAGGTCACTTGCGTCAGCCCGCCCTCGGCCTGCCCCCGGTTAAAGAGCACGATGGGAATGCCCACCGCCCGGCACCGGTCAATGAGATCGTCAGACATCGCCACCGAGGCCGCGATGATCCCATCCACCTGATAATCCAGCAGTTCTTCGACCACCCGGTCCACATCCGAATTCCATGACGCCATGAAAATCAGCGTGTGATAGCCCTGCTCCTGCAGCGCCTTCGACATCCGCTCCAGCGCGTCCGGGTAGAACGGGTTTTCCAGATAGGCCACGACGAGGCCGATGATCCGGCTGCGCCCGGTGATGAGCGAACGCGCCAGCACGTTCGGGCGATAGCCCAGCTCGGCGGCCGCGCGCCGGACCTTTTCCTGCGTGCGCTTCGATGCTGACGCGCCCGAGAAAACCCGGCTCACCGCGCTCTGCGACACGCCCGCCTTTTTGGCGACATCTGATGAGGTGACTTTGCTCATGGCGCGCTCACCCCGCGGTCCACCCGCCATCGACGAGGATCGAGGTCCCCGTCACCAGCGCTGAGGCCTCCGAGGCCAGAAACACCACGGCCCCCATGATGTCTTCCACCTCGCCGATGCGGCCCAGTTTGATCTTTTCCTCGATCCACGCCACGCGCTCCGGATTGGAAAAGGTCTGCTCGGTCAGCGGCGTGCGGATGAATGTCGGGCAGATGGTGTTCACCCGAATGCCCTTGGGGCCCAGATCGATGGCCATGGCCTTGGTCATTCCTTCGACGGCATGCTTGGTGGCCGCGTAAACGCTCCGGTCAACACCGCCCACATGGCCCATCTGGCTCGAAATCTGGATGATCGAGCCGCCGTTTTCCATGCCCCGCGCCACCGCCTGCGCGAGGAAGAAGGCCGAGCGGAAGTTGATCCCGCTCACGGCGTCAAAATCCTCAGGCGTAACATCCAGCGTCGCCGCATGGCGCGCCAATCCGGCCGAATTGCACAGAATGTCAAAAGGCGCGTCGCACGCCGCCTCGACCGCCGCGAGATCGGTGACATCAAGCGACACGCCTGAGGCCTTGAACCCCGCCTCGCGCATCTCAGCCGCCGCCGCCTCCACCTGATCGGCTGAACGCGCCGCGATCACCACATCGGCCCCGGCCTCGGCCAGTGCCATCGCACACGCCAGCCCGATCCCCCGCGAACCGCCGGGCACAAAGGCCCGTTTTCCGTCGAGCCTGAACGAAGGTGTCTTGGGCAGCATCACGCGCCTCCCCCTGATCTTTCTGGTATTGCTGGATAGTCGATCCCCCGAAACTCCGGGAAATCCTCGTAGCGGGCGCTGCGCTCCGGATCGGGCGCCAGGCCAGGCTTCCAGAGCACGCCCTTGGGCGTGGCATAAGACAGCATCCGCCGCGCCATATCGCCCTCGCGCCAGGTGATGTTGAAGGCCGCATTCTTGGGAAAGAAATAGACTTCCTGAAAATCCAGATGATCCCAAAGCCACCACGCCAGATCGCGCCAATCGCGCCCTGCACGGTACTGCGCCGCAAACCACGGGATACCCACCGTCACGCAGGCCCCCATCCGCCCCTTGTGGTCGCGGATGTCCCAGATGTGATGCGCGTAATTGGCCTCATTGCGCGCGCATTTCTGCGGCTTCACTTGCGTCGCACCGAAATGGTTCATCTCCGGATTGCGGTAGCCCGAGCGAATATCGATGGGGCCAAAACTCTCCACCAACGGATCGAGACAGTGCTCCGCCAACTTGCGCCCCGCCGCCAGCGCCAGATCCGGGTCATCGGGGAAGTTCTGCAATTGGTGATAGTTCGCAATCTCGGACGTCATGAAATTGCGCATCTCGAAATGCCGCGACAGCCGCTCCCGGCCGAGAGCCTCGAGGCTCACATATGATCGCGGCGCCCTCATCCTCCCCAGTGAAAGCCGCCATCCTCGCGCGGCGGCGAGAACGGGTTCCAGGCGATCTCCCAGATATGGCCGTCCGGGTCCGCGATATAGGATGAATGCCCGCCCCAGAATATGTCATGGGGCTCTTTGATCACGCGCCCACCGGCCCCGGCCACCTTGGCACAGATCGCAGCCACGTCAGCTTTTTCGCGCACGTTGTAGCCCAGCGTCATCGCCCCATGACCGAGCGAGGCCGGATCAACACCCATATCCTCGGCGAGCTTGGCCTTGGGATATAGTCCAATCACCTGACCGAGCAGCTGGTAGACAATGATCCCGTCATCGGTCTCAACCCGCTGCCAACCCAGGGCCTCGTAAAATGCCGCCGCGCGCGCAGGATCTTCGACCCCCAGCGTTATCAGCGACACCCGTTGTTCCATCATTTCAGCTCTTCCATTCGCGCAAATACATCCACGCCAAGTTGCTGGTAAAGATCGATAAGGTCCACCATGACCCAGTTCTCGCGGATCATGCCGTTCTCGATACGCCAGAAATCCAGCGATTTCATCGTGACTTCCTTGCCGACGCCCGGAAGCCCCAGCCAGCCCGCATCCGACAGCGTCTGACGCATATTAGGCCAGCCCGTCACGCCCACATAATCGCCTTCGGCGAAGAAGTGATAGACCATCTCCTCGCGATACTTGCCGCGATTGGGCATGGCGGCCAGGAACGGGATCTGGTGGTGGCGACGGAACCCCTCGATGCCGCGCGCCGTGCCGATCCCGGCAGGCCCGTACCAGTGCATCTTGGAATGCCAGTACCGGTCCATCTCCATGACCTCCGGCCCGCCTTCCGCCGGGTGGCGCGACATGGCGCCCAGCATATCGAGGATCAGCTTCTTGGCCGCCTCCGGGTCGCCCTCATGGGGCCCGAGCCCGTCGCAGGTGGCCGGGGCCGGCACATTCCATTCGCGCCCGAGCGACGGCACCATGGGCCAGGCACCGGCCTGCATCATCACTTCGGGGATGTCCCAACCGAATTGGGTCTCGACGATGCGATCGCCCTCCATGCGGAAGAACTCGTGAAAACGCATGTGCACCGTGCGCCGCGTGGCCGGGATCCCCAGCCAATCCTGCGCAAAGGTGCCGGTATAGTAGCCGGCCTGCCCTACCCAGCTCAGCCCCTGACCATCGACACCGGAAATATCGATGTAACAGCGCCGCTCCATATCAGGCCAGGCCGCGCCCAGCTCGGCATAGCGCCCCCAAACCCCGGCGGCATCCACCGTCCCAAAAGGTTCAGGCATCCGGCAGACCGCGCCTTCCAGCGCCGCCATGATCACAGCCTCAGAACCGCTCTCAAAATCGTAGAGCGCTGAGCCAAACGCGCGCACGGCTTCAGCCATCACACATCCTTCTTTGTTTCAAAAATACTTCGGGGGACGGCAATGCCGGGGGGCAGAGCCCCCAAAAGGGCGTGGGTGGGCGGGCCCACCCACAACCCCGCATTTACTCGGCGGCCTCACGATAGGGCGCACCCTCACCGTAGGGTACGTTGATCCCGCCGTAACGACGCACGCGGACGTTGCACTGCTCGGCATGGCCCACAAAGCCTTCCAGCATGCAGAGCCGCGACCCGTATTCGCCCACCAGCGTCGCCGCCTCGTCGGTGACCACGCGCTGATAGGAATGCGTCTTGATGAACTTGCCGACCCAGAGACCGCCGGTATAGCGGCCCGCCTTCTTCGTCGGCAATGTGTGGTTCGTGCCGATCACCTTGTCGCCATTGGCCACATTGGTCCGCGGCCCGAGGAAGAGCGCGCCGTAATTGGTCATGTTTTCGAGGAACCAGTCATCGCGATCCGTCATGACCTGGATGTGCTCTGAGGCGATGTCTTCGCTCACGGCCAGCATCTCGTCATAGCTGTCGCAGAGGATGACCTCGCCATACTCTTCCCAGCTCACCCGCGCGGTTTCGGCCGTCGGCAGGATGCCCAGAATGCGGTCGATCTCGGCCAGCGTGTCCTCGGCCAGTTTGCGCGAATTGGTGATCAGAACGGCGGGGGAGTTATAGCCGTGCTCGGCCTGGCCAAGCAGGTCGGTGGCGCACATTTCGCCGTCCACGGTCTCATCCGCAATGACGCAGGTCTCAGTGGGGCCCGCAAAGAGGTCGATGCCCACGCGACCAAAGAGCTGGCGCTTGGCTTCGGCAACAAAGGCGTTGCCGGGACCCACCAGCATGTCGACGGGGGCGATGGTCTCGGTGCCGATGGCCATGGCGCCCACGGCCTGAACGCCGCCCAGAACGAGGATCTCGTCAGCGCCGCCCTCGTGCATCGCGGCAACGATGGCCGGGTGCGGTGCGCCGTTTACGGGCGGGGCGGAGGCGACGACGCGTTTGACGCCCGCCACCTTGGCCGTCAGCACGGACATGTGCGCCGAGGCCACCATGGGAAACTTGCCGCCCGGCACGTAGCACCCGACGGAGTTCACCGGGATGTTCTTGTGGCCGAGGATAACGCCCGGCATGGTTTCGACTTCCACGTCAGTCATGGACGCCTTCTGCGCCTCCGCAAACCGCCGGATCTGCGCCTGGGCAAAGCGGATATCGTCCATCTCGCGGGTCGAGACTTTCTGCATCGCGGCCTCAATCTCCGAGGCCGTCAGCTTGAACGCGGCAGGCTCGTAGCCGTCGAATTTCGCCGAAAGCTCGCGCACGGCCGCGTCGCCGCGGGTCTCGATATCGCCCAGAATGCCCTCGACGATGCCGCGCACCTTGGCGTCATCTTCCGCCCGTTCCGCCGCTGGTTTACCGCTTTTGAGATACTCTGCCATGTCGTTCTCCATCGAATGAGTCCGACGCAAAATACCCTAACGGCAACTCGCCTCAAGCAATTTTTGCATACGAATGCAAGATTTACTCATGGCCGCGCAATCACCCGTGCCGCCATGGGCCGGTAAAGGAAGTAAAGCGCGAGGATCGAGGCCACGAAAATTGCCGCTGGCACGAGCGTCATGGCGTAGTGGAGCGCGTTCACCGCCTCCGGCAATTGCTCCACCTGCCCCTCGGTTGTGGATCGCCAGCCCCACAGCGCAAGGATCAGCCCCATGGCCCCCGGCGCCAGCGCATTGGCGAGCTTTTGACCAAAAAGCCAGATCGCCGAGAACGCGCCCTCAATGGCCTCACCCGTCTCGTCACGGGTGACATCCATGAGGTCGGGATACATCGCCCAGGGGATCTGCTGGTAAGACCCGTTGGTGAAGCCCGCGATCAGGAAGAGCAGCGCAACCGTGGTCACATTGGTCGATGGTAGTGAACTGTAGAGCGCGATGAGCAGCGCAATATAGGCCATGAGCCCTATGCAGAGCGCCGTTGTCTTGCCCACGCGGTTCGACAGGATCACCCAGACAATCTGGCTGAGGATCGAGCCGAATACGAACATGCCCAGCAGCAGCGAAAGCGGCCCAAGTGCCCCCGCGATACCCGAAAGCGGCGTATTCCCAGTATCCTCGATCAGATAGATCACCGCAAAGGCCAGCCCGGCCGTGATCAGCGCCACGGAGAAGGTCATAACCCCGTAGAGCACGGTCAGCGTCACGAAGGCCCGGTTCTTGAGAACGAGCCCCATCATGCGCGACGGTGACACGCTCGAGGGCAGCGAAATGCGCGGCGCGCGGCGGGTCAGAAAGACCGACAGCCATACCGCGCCGATGATAACGGGCGCCACTATGAGCGCCGCCGTGGCGTGGCCTTCGAGCGTCCCGCCCGCCAGCGCGGGCAGAACCGCCCCGCCGATCAGGATGCCGATGGACGCAAAGCCCATGCGCCAGGCCACCATGGCCGATCTTTCCTGCGCGCTCTGCGTCATCTCCCCGGCGGTGGCGCCATAGGGGATGGCCACCATCGTAAAACCAATGGTCGCGAGCACGAAGAACCCGGTGAACCAGAGCGCGTTGAAGGTGGGCGTGCCCCCGGGCGGAACGGCGAACATCAGATAAGTACCCAGTGCCAGCACGACCGCGCCGGTGATCATCCACGGATAACGGCGGCCAAAGCGGGAATGCGTGCGATCTGAGAGATACCCGATCACCGGGTCGGTGATCATGTCAAAGAGTAGCACGCCCGTGGCAATCGCCCCCGCCATGGCGGCATTCACGCCCAGATAGGACGTCAGAAACGCCAGCACGAGAAGCTGTTTGATGATCACGAAGACCACGATGCCCATATCGGCGAGCCCCCAGCCCGCCTTTTGCCCGGTCGATAGCGCCATGTTCCCTCCCCGCGCTTATGATTGCGCGCAGGCTAGCGGTTTCGGTGCCGCGCGCAAAAGGAAACATCGCGTCAGTTTTTGACAGCGGGCCCGCCCGCCTCCCCCTGCGGCCTGGAAGGCCTTGGCATGAGGGGGCCGCGCTACGCGCGGTTTCGCCACCCTCCCGCGGCCCTGCGGCCGCCCTCGGGGTCAGGCGACCCTCCCGGGGGGAAGTATTTCTGAAACAAAGAAGCCGTCAGGCGATGTTGGCCAGGGCGTTATTCGTGGCATCCTCGATGAGTTGCAGGGCCTCCGGGCTAGAAAAGCGGTGATCGGCGCCCTTGAGAACCACGAGGCGGATATTGTCGCCGGTTACGTGGGCGAGGAGCGTCGTGGCGCGTTCCATAGGCACATCGGCGTCGTCGGTGCCTTGCAGGAAGCGCGTTGGGAAGTTCAGGGGAAGAGGCTTCCGCAGGACGAGATTATCGCGCCCGTCCTCGATAAGGCGGCGCGTGATGATGTAGGGCTCTCCGTATTCTGACGGCACCGCCACCTGCCCGTCGCGGTCGAGTGCCGCGCGCTGGTCGGCGTCAAAGCTCTCCCAATAGCCGTCCTCGGTGAAATCCGGGGCGGCGGCGATGGTGACGAGGGCCGCGATCTTTTCGGGGATGCGCTTGCTCATCAAGAGCGAGATCCAGCCGCCCATGGAGGACCCGATCAGGAGCTGTGGGCCCTCGGTCAGCGCGGTGATCGCCGCCTCGGCGTCCTGGGCCCAATCGCCTATCGATCCATCCTCGAAACGTTCTGACGATTGCCCGTGCCCGGAATAGTCAAACCTGAGAAAGGCGCGTCCCTGGGCGCGGCACCATTCCTCCAGATGGACGGCCTTTGTGCCCTCCATGTCGGATTTGAACCCGCCGAGGAAAACGATCCCCGGGCCTGTTCCTTCACTGCGATGGTAGGCGATTCGACGCCCTTGGGGCGTTTCCAGGTAGTTGGGAGCGGTCACGGGGTGCCTCCGATTAGCGAGCGTTTTCAGCGCCTTCCTAGCGGATTCGCGCGGCTTCGTATATGTGACTATTGACTCACGTGAGTATTTAGTCACCTTTAATGCGTGGACGCGATCTTCAAAGCCCTCGCCGATCCGGCGCGCCGCGACATCCTGGACGCCCTGCGCCAGGAAGACGGCCAGACGCTCAGCCAGCTGGGCGGACTCTTTGACATGACGCGTTTCGGGGTCATGAAGCATCTGGGCGTGCTGGAGGAGGCGCAGCTGATCACCACGGTCAAGCGGGGCCGGTTCAAGTATCACTATCTGAACGCCCTGCCCCTGCAGGAAACCATCGACCGCTGGATCGCGCCCATCGTCAAACCGGCTGCGCGCGGTGTTCTCGATCTCAAGGCCTCTCTCGAGGCTGCGCCGCGCAGTATCACGCAGACCGCCTATATCGCGGCCCCGCGCGCGGCGGTCTGGGCGGCGATCACCAACGCCGAGGCGCAGAGTGCCTATAATTACATGGCCGATCAGGTCACCCGTGAGGGACCCACCCTCACCTATTTCCGGTCAGGCGCGGCGCTCCTGACGATCACCGAGACCGCCCGCGAAGAGGAAGAGACGCTCCACGCCCGGTTCGCACCGGCCTGGGCCCCTGGCCTCGCCGCCTCTGACATCACCTACCGGCTTTCTGATGATGGGCCGCACACGAAACTGACTTTCGAACATCGCGATCTCACTGGCGAAGAGGCCGAGATCGCCGATGGCTGGGTCCGCACCCTGGCAGGGCTCAAAACCTTCGTTGAAACCGGGCAATCGCCCAAATTCCAGCCCCTCACGGGCTAACCCCTCTGGCTGCACCAGACGCTCTGGAAAGGAGACCCCCAAGTGACCATTCAAACCCAAGGAGAGACCATGACCAAACCCGATTACGTCATGCAAACCTATATCCGTTGCTCGCTCGATGCGCTCTGGGACGCGCTGACCGACCCCGAGGAGATCAAGAAATACCACTTCATGACCCAGCTGATCCGCAAGGAGGGCGACACGACGCACTACGACTTTGCCCCCGGCGCGCCGATGCTGCGCTGCAAGGACATCCGGCTTGAGCCGAAGACCCGCATCGAACAGACCTTCGAAGGGCTTTGGGAGGACGCGGGCGCGCCGTCGCGTTTCGTCTACCTCCTGAAGGATGAGGGCGATCAGTGCTCGCTGACGGTCGAACACTATGACTTGAGCTTCCCCGCCGTGCCCGGCGAAGGCGTGGCCGACGGCTGGGTACGCATGGTCGCCGGGCTCAAGACCTATCTCGAAACGGGTGAGCCCGCGCGCTTCGCCGTTCCGGCCGAAGGGACCTAGCGATGACCACGGAACTTTTCTGGCTCACGCTGACGATGGGGCTCGCGGCATCGCTCTGGATACCCTTCGTGGTGCGCGTGAACACACCACAGGCGGGCGAGGCGATTGATAACGGGCTGCCAATTCATGGCGCCATGCCGCGCGCCGCGCAGCTCGCCAACCGCGCCCATATCAACCTGATCGAGCAGGGAATGCCTTTCGCTGCGCTGGTGATCATGGCCCATGTGCTGGGGGTCAGCTCTGTGGCAACGGTCGCGGCAGCCATCGCGTTTTTCTGGCTTCGGGTCGCGCACGCGGCCGTGATGCTCTGGGTGGATCGTCAGATCCCGCTCCGCCCGATCATCTTCACCGCGGGCTGGCTTTGCTCACTTGTGTTCGTCGTGGAAATCCTGCGCCTCGCGTGACCCGCGATCAGCCTCCGACATAGACCTCTTGTTTGGGGCGGTAGAAGACCTTCTGGTTATGAAGCCGCCCCAGCAGCGCAGCGATCTCGCGGATCCGGTCATCCAGTTCGCCCACCTCATCTTCGCTGCGCAGGGCCTCGATCCGTTCATGGGACAGCTCCGCCTTTTCGCGGTAGAGCGCGGTCTCAATCAGTTGCAAATCGTCGATGCTCAGGTCGAATAGTCGGTTATAGGCTGGCATTGGTGCTCGCTCCCCGGGTTTTCGTTTATCTAATAATTAGATCAAATCAATCCCCGAAAAACCCCGATTTTTTACATCACTTTCATGAGCTTAGCTCAAAACGCATTGCATACAGCCGCACACAAAACGCCCCTAGCCCGCCAGCCCCCGCACCGCCATCATCGTGGCGCTCATGGTGGCGATCAGCTTGTCCTGAGCGCTAGCATTCAGCGCAAAAGCCCTCCCCTCGCAGAACATCAGCGTCCGCCCGGGCTTGATCACGCGGCCCTCGAACCGGAACCGCGCGCCCGCCGCGGGGGCCAAAAGCGAGGTCTTGAACTCCACCGTCAAAACCTCCGCCTCAGCCTCCATCAGCGAAAACGCCGCATAGCCGCAGGCACTGTCCATGCCCGTCGTCGTCACCCCCGCGTGGTGAAACCCGTGCTGCTGAACAAAGGACGGGTTGAACCCCATCTCGAGCACGACAAAACCCGGCTCGACCAGCGGCATCTCCATCCCGAGGCTCTCCGCCATGATCTGCGCGGCAAAGGACGCGCGCACCCGCTCCTCGAAATTCTCAACCCTGGGTTCAAACACTGCCAAATTCCGCCCCTTCATCTTTCCAAAACTACTCCCGCCGGAGGCATCCATAAACCATCGCAAGCGCAACTGTTGACTAACGCGCATCTCTGCGTCAAACGCGCCCCACACATAACCCGCAACCGGGCGTTCCGTGGGCGCCAAACTGACGAGGATGCCGACATGGCCCAAGTTACCCTTACCCTCCCCGATGGCAATCAGCGCAGCTACGACGCCGGCATCACCGCCGCGCAGGTCGCCGCCGACATTTCGAATTCGCTGGCGAAAAAGGCGATCTCCGCCACCGTGAACGGCGCGCATTTCGATCTGCAGTGGCCGATCGAATCCGATGCCGACATCGCCATTCACACCCTCAAGGACCGCCCCCAGGCCGAAGAGCTCGTTCGCCACGACCTGGCGCACGTGATGGCGCGCGCGGTGCAGGAAATCTGGCCCGACGTCAAAGTCACCATCGGCCCGGTGATCGAAAACGGCTGGTACTACGACTTTGACCGCGCCGAACCGTTCAGCCCCGAAGACCTTGGCGCCATCGAGAAAAAGATGAAGGAGATCATCAATCTCCGAGACCCGGTTCGCACCGAGGTGTGGGAGCGCGACCGCGCTGTCCAGCACTACAAGGATCAGAACGAGCCGTTCAAAGTCGAACTGATCGACGCGATCCCGGGCGATGAGCCGCTGCGCATGTACTGGCATGGTGACTGGCAGGACCTCTGCCGCGGCCCGCATCTCCAGCATACCGGCCAGATCCCGGCGGACGGGTTCAAACTCATGTCCGTGGCAGGCGCCTACTGGCGCGGTGACAGCGACCGTGAACAGCTTCAGCGCATCTACGGCGTTGGCTTCCTGAACCGTCAGGAGCTCAAGGACCACCTGACCTTCCTCGAGGAGGCCGAGAAACGCGACCACCGCAAGCTCGGCAAAGAAATGGACCTCTTCCACATTCAGGAAGCCGCACGCGGTCAGATCTTCTGGCACCCTAATGGCTGGGCCATCTACACCACCCTGCTTGACTACATGCGCCGCATGCAGAGCCGCGACGGCTACCGCGAAGTGAACACCCCCGAGGTCGTCGAACGCTCGCTTTGGGAAGCCTCGGGCCACTGGGACAAATACCAAGAGAACATGTTCATCGTCGAAGTCGACGAAGAGCACGCCCAGACCAAGGCGATCAACGCGCTAAAACCGATGAATTGCCCGGGCCACGTGCAAGTCTTTAACCAGGGCCTGAAATCCTACCGCGAACTGCCGATGCGCATCGCCGAATTCGGCTCCTGCCACCGGTACGAGCCATCGGGGGCGCTCCATGGCATTATGCGCGTGCGCGGCTTTACTCAGGATGACGGCCACATCTTCTGCCGCATGGATCAGATTGAATCCGAGACCAAGAAATTCATCGCCTTCCTGGCTAAGGTATACTCGGACCTCGGCTTTGACGACTGGACGATCAAGCTCTCCACCCGCCCCGAAAAACGCATCGGCAGCGATGAAACCTGGGACGTCCTGGAAAGCTCGCTCGGCGAAGCCTGCCGCGCGGCCGGCTACGACTTTGAGCTTCTGCCCGGTGAAGGCGCCTTCTACGGCCCCAAACTCGAATTCACGCTCACCGATGCCATCGGACGTGAATGGCAGTGCGGCACTCTGCAGGTCGACACCAACATGCCCGAGCGCCTCGGTGCTGCGTATATCGGCGAGGACGGCGCAAAACATACGCCCGTCATGCTGCACCGCGCATGCCTGGGTTCCTTCGAACGCTTTATTGGCATCCTGATCGAAGAACACGCCGGGAAACTGCCGTTCTGGCTGGCCCCGCGTCAGGTGGTGGTGGCGGCCATCGTCTCGGACGCCGACGATTTCGTCCATGAAACCGTTGATGCGCTCCGCGCCGCAGGCGTGCGCGCCGAGGCGGACGTGCGCAACGAGAAAATCAACTACAAGGTCCGCGAACACTCCGTGGGCAAGGTCCCGGTGATCCTCGCCATCGGGATGCGCGAGGTCGAAGAGCGTACGGTGTCCATGCGCAGGCTCGGCGAAAAGCACTCGAAAACCGTCGGGCTCGAGGACGTCGTGGCGCAACTTGCCGGTGAAGCAACGGCGCCCGATCTGCGCTAAGCGCCGAACACTCCGCACAAATGTTTCAATCCGAACCCACGCGCAGGCATTTCGCTGCGCGTGGGTCGGGTTTCTCGTAACTTTCGGATCATTTCAGTCACGCCCGATCACGGGAACGTGTCCCACGGGCGTGTGATTGGCATGTGGGTGTGTCAAGGGCGCATGTTCTGTCCTGCACACCGCGGTGCACCATGTAACTGATTGACTGAAGGAAGAGACCCCATGTCGAACACAAAAACGCTCGCCGTCGTTGGCGCTGTTGCAGCTGCCCTGACCACGTCCATGGCCGCCACGACCGCGTCCGCACAGGCTCAGGAAAAATGCTACGGCGTTTCCGTGGCAGGTGCGAATGACTGCGCCGCCGGCCCCGGCACAACCTGCGCCGGCACCTCGACTGTCGACTACCAGGGCAACGCCTGGACGCTCGTGCCTGCTGGCACCTGCGCCGACATCGAACTGCCTGACATGGCAGACGGCACGCCTCGCACCGGTTCCCTGGAAGCGTTGGAGCGTGACCTGCCGGCATAAGCCTGGCATGTTGGACTTTGGGCGGGCCGCTGCGGCCCGCCCACACACCCTTCTAGCGGCGCGCTCCGAATGCCTCCGGCAGAAGTATTTTTGAAACAAAGAAGGTTAGACCCATGCTCGACTCCTCGTTTTCGCATCTCCCCGAAACGCCGGGCGTAGGGTACAAACCGCAACATTACACCGAAATTCTCGAAGCCCCCGGCCCTGTGGGATGGCTCGAAATCCACGCTGAAAATTACATGGGCGACGGCGGGCGCCCGCACGCGCAACTGGCCTTTTTGGCCGAACGCTTTCCGATCTCGGTCCATGGCGTTGGCCTCTCAATCGGCGGCGAAGGTCCGCTGGATGCCGATCATCTGAACCGCCTGCGCACGCTCTGCGACAAGGTCAAACCGGCGAGTTTTTCCGAGCACCTCGCCTGGTCGACCCATGACGCGCATTTTCTGAACGACCTATTGCCCCTGCCCTACACAGACGCCACCGTGGCGCGCGTTTCCGACCACATCAAAGAGGTCCAGGACCATGTGGGCCGCCGTATGCTGCTGGAAAACCCGTCGAGCTATCTGTGGTTCGACGAAAGCACCATGGCCGAGACCGAGTTCCTCTTTAAGGTATCTGAGGCTTCCGGATGTGGGCTTTTGCTCGACGTCAACAACGTGTTTGTATCCGCCACCAACCTGAAAATGGATCCCCGCGCCTATATCGACGCCTTCCCGGTGGAGCGCGTCGGCGAGATCCACCTTGGCGGCCATGACGAGGACGAAGACGAACACGGCGCGCCGCTGCTCATCGACAGCCATGGGCGCGAGATCGTGGATCCCGTTTGGGCGTTATTCGATTATACGCTGGCGCGCTCAGGCCCGCGCCCGACGCTGATCGAGTGGGACACCGACGTGCCGGAATGGCCCATACTCCGCGCCGAAGCCGAACGCGCCCACAGCGCGCTCACCGCCGTGATGGCGTAAACCGCGATGGACGGCGTCTCGCAAACTGACCTGACCCAGGCGATCCTTGCGCCCGACCTGCCGGTGCCCGAAGGGCTGAGCGACGGCCAAGGGAAGGCAGCGGACAAACGCTTTGCCGTTTATCGCAACAACGTCGCCGTCAGTCTGACCGAAGCGCTGGTGACCGCGTTTCCCACGATCCACGGGCTCGTAGGCGACCAGTTTTTCCGCGCCATGGCAGGGGTTTACCTGCGCGCACACCCGCCTGCCTCACCGCTGATGATGTTTTATGGCGGCGAAATGCCCGCGTTTCTGGCCGGCTTCGAGCCGGTCCAGCACCTGCCCTACCTTCCCGACGTCGCGCACATTGATCTGGCACTGCGCCACGCCTATCACGCCTCGGACGCAGAAGCCCTCTCACCCGAGGCACTGTCCATTGCGCCTGATGCGCTGATGGCAGCGCGGCTTAGCTTTGCGCCCGCCGCCCGGATCGTTCGATCCGCATATCCGATCCACGGTATCTGGATGATGAACCGCGGCGGCGGAAAACCTCCGGCAGTGGCACAGGACCTGCTGGTTTCCCGCCCCGGGTTCGATCCACAGGTAGACCTCTTGCTGCCGGGGGCTGCCGATTTCCTCGGTGCCCTGATGGATGGCCAAACTGTCGCGCAGGCAATCGACGCCGCCACGACGCTCGATCCCGAAACCGGCCTCGGCCCCACGCTTTCCCTCGCGCTTCAGCGGGGGATTTTCACGACCCTGACCTAGAAGACTTCCAGAAAGACCTCCCCATGCAAGTCCCCGATATAGCCCAACGCTGCGTCGACCCGCTCGAGTCCGCCAGCACAGCCATTCTCACGACCGCCGCGCGCCTCATCTTTGCCGGGGTGCTTCTGGTTTATTTCTGGAACTCTGGCCTGACAAAGCTCGGGCCCGGGCTCTTCGGATTTCTGAGCCCCGATTTCGGCGCCTATGTGCAGATTTTCCCCCGTGCCGTCGAGGCAGCGGGCTACGACCCCTCGCAGCTCGGGACCTTTCACTACCTCGTGGTTGTGGCAGGGACGGTTGCGGAGTTCATCCTGCCGTTACTCATCGTGGTCGGTCTCTTCACGCGATTGGCCGCGCTGGGCATGATCGGTTTTGTGCTGGTGCAATCCGCCACCGACCTCATCGGCCATGGCGGCTGGGCCAACGGCACCTTCGGCGCGTGGTTTGACCGCGCCTCGGACGCCGTGATCGCCGACCAGCGCGCCTTTTGGTTGCTGCTTCTTGCAATCCTGGTGCTGAAAGGTGCCGGGCCGCTCTCTCTGGACCGGCTGCTCTTTAAATCGGATGAGACCTAAAAATGCGCCTTGGGTTCGTCGGGGCGACCGGCCGCAATGGCCAAAAGCCCCGCGATACCCGTCATCACCACCGGGAACGTGGTGAATATTCCCAGTCCAAAGGCGGCGTACATCAACGCCGTTGAAACCAGGAGCAAAACACCCCCCCACAGCGCCCGTGCGCGCGCCATCGCGGCCCCCACGATGCCCAGCACCGGCCCGAGGATCGAGGCCACGCGGATCAGGTTCACGTTGTCGAAATTGCCAAACAGCTCCACGACCTCTTCGTGACGACCGGCGACCTCAGTATAGCCAAAGCTGAAAAAGCCCACGACCAGACCCAAAAGCGAGCCGATCAGGCCAAGCGTCAGTGCGGCGTTTCTCATGCCCAGGCCTCCTGCGCATCGGCCTTCCAACCAAGGGTCATCTTGTCGCCACTCACAATCAATGGCCGCTTCATCAGCGTGGGGTGTGCCTCCAACAGATCCAGCGCGTTACCCGCTTTCTCTTCGTCGCTCAGACCCCGCCAGGTGGTCGAGGCCCGGTTCACAAGTGCGTCACCAAACTGCGCATAGGCAGCATTCAGCACGTCATCCGGAACCCCATCGGCCCTAACATCGATGAATTCTGCAGCATCCAGCGCCTTAAGTGCCTTCTTGCAGGTATCACAGCTCTTCAACCCATATAGCTTCACCAGGTACACCCCTTGTCTTTCTCGCAACCCACCTAGTTGTTGGCATGCACGCGCACAACCGCAGCGTCGCCCAGAGCCGCCCTGGAACACGGCGGTACGCAGAAGGAGAAGAGCGATGCCAAACGGCACCGTGAAGTGGTTTAACACCACAAAAGGATACGGCTTCATTGAACCCGAAGGCGGCGGCAAGGACGTTTTTGTCCACATCTCCGCCGTGGAACGCGCAGGTCTGACTGGTCTTGCCGACAACCAGAAGGTGGAGTTTGAGGTGATCGAAGGCCGCGACGGCCGCACCATGGCTGGCGAAATCAAGTCCGCTTAACCTCTTTTACCAAGTCACCCAGGTCCGCCAAAGCCAACACGTAATTGAGGGCGCATCACGTTGCGCCTCTCTACCCGCTACGGCGTGCGCTTTGTGCTGATTAACAGCCGGCGGCGCTCACGTTGCGCGCGCGCTGTGATGCTCTTAGTCGATCAATGACCGGAACTCGCGCCATTCTCCTTTGGACATCCCGCTCGATTCCTGAGTGACCTCTTCGCCCGCCAACATCTTTCTGACGCACTCCATGGCCCGCCCGCTCAGCGTGGCACCGCCCAGGCGGTAATCCTCGAACGCGCCGTAGGCCAGCGGCACCCAATCCGCCACGATCTTGCAAATCTCATCCGCGTAAACGCGAATTTCATACTGCGCATGGCTATCTGCCCTGAGCCGCAAGAAGTGGAAGAGGTTATGGAGGTCTACTTTCCAGTACCACTGCGTGTAAACATTGGCCGGCAGGTTCATGCGGGCCAGCTCCCGCGCGAGGCCCTGTTGCCCCTCGTCGGAAATCATCGCCTCGTAATTGTCATAGCACCGCGTACTGTCGGCTTTGAGGATCTCGAGGACCCGCGCCGCCTCCGCGCCTTCCAGCAGCGCTCCGCGCCCCTGGTTGTTCACCGCCGACTGCGCCGCCACGTGTTCCGGCGCCGGGATATAGAACTCCCGGTCCAGGATCGAATAGCGCGCCGAGTATTCGTTCACATTGGCCGTCCGGTGGCGGATCCACTGGCGCGCCACGAAAACCGGCAGCTTCACGTGCAGCTTGATCTCGCACATCTCGAAGGGCGTCGAATGCCAGTGCCGCATGAGGTAGCGGATAAGGCCTTCGTCGTTGGAAACGTGCTTGGTCCCCTCGCCATACGAGACCCGCGCCGCCTGCACGATGGCACTATCGTCGCCCATATAGTCGATGACGCGAACGAACCCGTGGTCGAGAACCTCGTGGGCCGTGTAAAGCCGCGCTTCCATGCCTGGGCTCACCGCGCGCGCCGTCGTCGCACTGGCCGCCCGTTGCGCCTCGATCATCGCCTTTTGCTCGTCCGAAAGCGCCATGGCACCCATCCCCCGATTTTTGAGTCGTCTAGGACTATATATGCGCTGACAAGCGCGGCAAACCGCCATATAATGCGAAAAACCGGTAACAGCGTCACAGTCGCCCAGTACCCAATAAAGTGCTCAGTAAGAAGCTAACAAAGCAGATATGAGGATCGACAGCATGCGTTTCAGTGGATTGCCAGTTCTGGCCCTGGCGGGGAGCCTGCTCGTTGCGGCCTGCGGTGGTTCCAGCCCCTTCATTCAGTTCACGGAAGATGTGGTAATTGAACCTGAACCCGACGTGGTGACCACGATACCGCAGGCACTTGCGGGTAATGTCGCCATGTTCGCGTTTGACCCGGACACAGGCACCGTGGTGATCGAACTCGACGGGATCGACGCATCGGCGGTCTCGGCAACCTATGTGCGCACCCCGGCCCTCGATATCGGAAATTATGAGGCCTACACCTTTCAGGAACGCGCCGAGACACGGCACTTCACCATGCTCGGCGCAGAAAGCGCTGACGGCTCGGTGCTGGCTGGGGTCGTTGCAGATGGTGGACAGTTCAACCGATACTTCGGCGGCGGACACTATGAACGCACCGGGACATATGTCACGCAGACCTCCGGCCAGGTGACCTATGCCGGCAATTACGCCGCCGTGACCAACGTCAACGGCGATGGCTCCCAGCTGATTAGCGACAGCTTGGACGCTGATGTTCAACCATCACAGGCCGGACGTATTTCCGGCAACATCACCCTCATTGCGGAATTCAGTTCCAACCTGATCAACGGTCGCATCTCTGACCGCGTTCTGAACCCGGGCGAGCCCGGGGAGGAAACCGGTCTCGCGGACGTGGTGCTGGTCGAAGGCGCCATCGCAACGGACGGGACCTTCGAGGGGGGCGCTGAAACCACTGACCAGGTCGATATCGGGGTCTTTGGTGGCATCTTCGGGACCAACGCAGACTCCGTAGCCGGGGTTGTCCGCTTGACCGAATGGGACATCGTTCGTGACGGCGAAGAAGAATACGGCGTCTTTGTTCTAGAGGCATGCGACGGCAGCGGCTCTGATGATCCGGAATGTCCGTAGCCTCTGGTTAGCCACAGGGCTCCTTCTTGCGTCGGTAATTTGCGCCAGCGGACTGCTGGCCCAGACCGTTGATATTCCCACCGCTCAGGTAGAAGCGACAGCGCGGGCGGCCCTTGATATCGGGGACGCCCCAACGGCCTACGAGCTTGCTCAGGCAATCGTTGCTGAACAGCCCGACAATCTGGCCGCGCAGCTGATCCTCGCACGCGCCGCCCTGCGCCTCGGGCGCCCGGAAGAAGCCCGCGATGCGGCCAAAACCGTCTGGCGCCAGACACGCGCCGTCGATCTCAGATACGCCGCCGCCCGCCTCGCCGCCGCAGCCAGCGTCGAATTGGGTCAGGCCGGGGCCAGCAAACGCTGGCTCTCGCGATCCATAGCTTTAGCACCCACACCCGCCGCGCGTGCGCAGTTGCGCACCGACTACGCGGTTGTCCGCAACGCGGCCCCCACTCAGGCAAATTTCTCCTTTACGCTCTACCCGTCCGACAACGTCAACGGCGGGGCAACGAATGCCTTTTTCGTCGTCGATGGCGTCCCCTTTGTCGGCAATCTCAGCGGCTCGGCGCAGGCGCTTTCAGGCTATGAAGCGCGGCTGAACTATTCGCTCAGCCACCGCGTCTTGCTCACCGACAGAGCCCGAACGAGCCTCACCTTTTCGCTCAATACCCGCGATGTCTGGCTCAGTGACGAGGCGCGTGACAAGGCACCCGACCTCACCAATGACGACCTGGCCTATCGCAACGCTGCAATAGGGGTCCGCCAAGAATGGCTGGACCCCAAGTTTCCCATACTATGGACAACCAGCGCTGAACTCGGCGGCATCGTC
>JBCDKE010000052.1:0-20983 GCA_038747015.1 Pseudomonadota bacterium | reverse complement strand
GGCGACGCGACATCGACGAACTCCATCGCGTCGATCTACGCTTGGACCGGCGGGCTCAAGCACCGCGCTAAGCTGGATGACAACGCAAAGCTGCGTGACTTCGCCGAGACCCTGGAACGGGTAGTTGTGGAAACAGTAGAGTCCGGTTCAATGACCAAGGACCTCGCCTTGCTGGTGGGTCCCGATCAGGGTTGGCTCACAACCATAGGCTTCCTCGATAAGATCGATGAGAACCTGCAAAAGGCCTTGTCTTGAACGATAATGCAACAGGGGCCGGCGATGCAAAAGAGCCCCATAAATCAACGCGCCATAGCTTGTATGAAGACGCCTTAGCTTACCTTCTTGGGGGCGCCCTTTGCGCGTTTGGTGTACAGATACTTCAGGAAATCGGCCTCGTGACGGGGCAGACAGCGGGTGCCGCGGTACTGATCGCGTATCTTACGGACTGGTCCTTCGGAGCCGTCTTCTTTGTCCTGAATGCACCATTCTACTTGCTGGCTTGGTTCAGAATGGGTGCACGCTTCACGATAAAAACAGCAATTGCGGTGGCCATAGTGTCCGTCATGGCAGAATTCATGCCAAACCTGGTACAGTTCGACTTTGTAGAGCCAGCTTTCGGCGCCCTCTTGTCTGGCGCGCTCATTGGCATGGGACTGATCGCCATTTTTCGGCATGGCGCGTCCCTTGGTGGCGTCGGCGTCGTCGCTCTGTTGCTTCAGGAAAAAGCAGGGATTCAAGCGGGCTGGGTTCAATTGGGCTTTGACGCGGTTCTGTTTGCCATAGCGTTTCTTGTACTTGACCCCTGGCTCACGGCGCTGTCCCTTGTGGGTGCGGCTGTGGTCAACGTGATCGTGGCCGTAAATCATCGCCACGACCGTTATGTCGGCCGCTAGAGAGACACCCATGCCTACCGCCTATTTCTACCTGATAGCCGCCATCGCTTTTGAGGTGGTCGGGACCAGCGCCCTGAACGCATCGCAGCAGTTCACTAAATTCTGGCCGTCTGCTCTTACCGTGGTGGCCTATGCACTGAGCTTTGTGTTGCTGTCATTCACGCTCAAAACGATCCCCGTCGGAATCGCCTATGCAATTTGGAGCGCCCTCGGCATCGTGCTCATCGCCGCTATCGGATTTATCATCTTTGGGCAGAAGCTCGATCTTGCTGCCCTACTTGGCCTCACCATGATCGTTGGTGGCGTCGCTGTTATCCACCTCTTTTCGAAATCTGTGGGGCACTGATGGACGCGAATTTTTGGCATGAACGCTGGCAATCGGGGCGCATCGCTTTTCACGAGGGTGCACCCAACGAATTGATGACGCGCAACTTTGGCCGCATGGGGCTAGCGCCTGGTCGAATATTTGTCCCGCTTTGCGGCAAGGCCGTCGACATGGTTTGGCTAGCCGCCCAGGGCCATGAAGTCATCGGGGCAGAGCTCGATCCACTCGCGGTCGAGGCGTTCTACACGGAGAACAGCATTGCGCCTGAGGTCACAGCACACGGATCACTCCGGCGATTCTCCGGAGATGGGATAACGATCTATCAGGGCGACATCTTCGAACTCGGGTCGGGGGATATCGGTACCATCGACGCCGTATTCGACCGCGCAGCCTTGGTCGCCCTGCCGCCAGAGATGCGCCGTCGCTACGCCGCGCATCTCCTCGAGATAACCGCCAAAGCCCCGCAGTTTCTCGTCACGTTCGAATACTCGAATCCAGCCATGCAGGGTCCGCCGCACAGCGTGCCGGCCGATGAAGTCAAAGACCACTATTCGGACACCCACGAGGTCTCGGAATTGGAGCGTGTGGCGATCTCGGGTCCGCTCCTGAATCGAACCACCGGCGAAGAAATCGCCTGGCAGCTGACGCCTCGCTAATCATCAGTCTTCACCACAGAAAAAGGCCGGAGGTCTCCCCCCGGCCAGTTTCGCCACTCAGGCTCATCTCGTTCACCGCTCGGTAATTTCTGCCTGCGGCCTGAGCTGCGTCATGGGCGAGCGCACTCGCCCAGGAACTTGTCGTCTCTTCAGGCGTCACCACCTGTCTTGTTCGTCGGGGACCAGACCGGGATCCCCCCGTCCCGGCCCCCTAGCCCTCATAATTCGGAGGGCCTAAGTCTCAGCTACAACCCGTCGTCGCGCCGCAGGTGTCGCACTTCAGGCAAGTGCCGTTGCGCACCATCGTGTAGTGGCCGCATTCCGAGCAAGCTTCGCCTTCGTACCCTTGCATTCTGGCTTGCACGGATGGGTCCATCTTGATGGGCATCTCCGGCGCAACCGACGTCGCCTTTTCGACCTCAGTGATTCCAGTTGCGCGCGCCTCTGGAACCAGGGTCGCTAGCGCTTGGGCCGGGTCAACTGAGCTGTCCAATGCCATGGCGCCTGCCCCACCTTGGTAGACCACGAACTCTTGCGGTACGCGGTTCCTGTGGTAGCCGGTAGACACCATCTGCTTGAGCACCTCGACACCCTTCATGGCCGTGCTCTCGGACGGATCCTTGACGTTGGAAACGCCCTCTTCCTCACCGCGGCCCAATGCGTCGAAGGTCGTGCCTTCGGGCTTCACATGAGCCAGTTCGGTGCGGTCCAGATAGGACACAGCCAGCTCGCGGAAGATGTAGTCGAGGATCGAGGTCGCATTCTTGATGCTGTCGTTCCCCTGAACCATCCCTGCCGGCTCGAACTTGGTGAAGGTGAAGGCGTCGACGAACTCCTCCAGCGGCACGCCGTACTGCAGACCCACCGATACTGCGATGGCAAAGTTGTTCATCATCGCCCGGAAGCCCGCACCTTCCTTGTGCATGTCGATGAAGATTTCGCCCAGTTTGCCATCTTCGTATTCGCCAGTACGCAGGTACACCTTGTGCCCGCCAACTATGGCCTTCTGGGTGTAGCCCCGGCGGCGTTCGGGCATCTTGTCCCGGGCTGCCTTGGCGACCTCTTTGATAACGATTTTCTCGACGATCTTTTCGGCCAACACGGCGGCCTTTTCAGGCATCGTGCCGCTTTCCAGCGTCTCCGCCGCCTCGTCGTCATCCTCGACCAGTGCTGCCGCCAGAGGCTGCGAGAGCTTAGAGCCGTCGCGGTAGATCGCGTTGGCCTTAACGCCCATGCGCCAGGACCGCTCGTAGCTTTCCTGCACCTCTTCGATGGTGGCATCGTTGGGCATGTTGATCGTCTTGGAGATCGCGCCCGAGATAAAGGATTGCGCCGCCGCCATCATGTCGATGTGGCTATTCACATTGAGGAAGCGCTTGCCCTTCTTGCCGCACGGGTTGGCGCAGTCAAAGACGTTCAGGTGCTCTTCCTTCAGGTGCGGTGCACCTTCGAGTGTCATGGTGCCGCAAACGTGGTCGTTGGCTGCCTCGATGGCTTGCTTGGAGAAGCCTAGGTGCACCAGCAGGTCAAAGGACGGATCGTTCAGCTTTGCGGCCGGGATACCCAGCACGTCGGTGCAGAATTCCGCGCCCAGCGTCCACTGGTTGAACACGAACCGGATATCAAAGGCCGATGGCAGCGCCGCTTCGATCTTGTCGATCTCGGTCTGGCCGAAGCCGTGTCCGACCAGCGCTGTATGGTTGATCCCGGGCGCATTACCCAAGGAACCGTGACCCACCGCGTAGGAGATGATCTCGCCAATCTCGGACTGGCGGTAGCCAAGCGTTTCGAGCGCCGCGGGCACCGAACGGTTGATGATTTTGAAGTAACCACCGCCGGCCAGTTTCTTAAACTTCACCAGGGCGAAGTCAGGCTCGATTCCGGTCGTGTCGCAGTCCATTACCAGACCAATAGTGCCTGTGGGTGCAATCACCGTGGCCTGTGCGTTCCGGTAGCCGTTCTTCTTGCCCAGCTCCAGCGCCTGATCCCAGGCTTCCATTGCGATCTTGGGCAGACGCGCATCTGGGCAATTGGCGTGGTCCAGCGCAACCGGGTTCACGTTCACTGAGTCGTAGCCATCCGCGTTTCCATAGGCGGCGTGGCGGTGGTTCGCCATCACGCGCAACATGTGCTCCTTGTTGCGCTCATAGCCGGAGAACGCGCCCAGCTCGCCCGCCACTTCGGCAGAGGTCGCGTAGGACACACCCGTCATGATCGCCGTCAAAGCACCGCAGAGTGCGCGGCCTTCGTCACTGTCATAGCCGTAGCCCATGTTCATCAGTAGACCGCCGATATTGGCATAGCCGAGCCCCAGCGTCCGGAAGTTATAGGACAGCTGCGCGATCTCCTTCGATGGGAACTGAGCCATCATCACCGAGATTTCGAGCGTCAACGTCCAAAGACGCGTGGCGTGCATGTACTCTTCGACCGCGAACTCGCCGTCTTTATAGAAAGTCAGCAGGTTCATCGAGGCAAGGTTACAGGCCGTGTCGTCGAGGAACATGTATTCCGAGCACGGGTTCGAGCCGCGGATCTCACCGTCTTCAGGGCATGTGTGCCATGCGTTGACCGTGTCGTGGTACTGGATACCGGGGTCAGCACAGGCCCACGCGGCGTGGCCTACCTGTTCCCACAACTCACGCGCTTTGAGCGTTTTCGAGACCTTCCCGTCCCGACGGTTGATCAATTCCCAATCTGCGTCTTTTTCGACGGCATAGAGGAAGGCGTCCGTCACCCGGATGGAGTTGTTGGAGTTCTGGCCGGATACAGAGTTATAGGCCTCGGAATCCCAGTCAGTGTCATAGGTTGGAAACTCGATCGATGTGTGCCCCTGACGCGCATAGTCCAGAACGCGCTTCACATAGGTTTCAGGGATCGAGACCTTTTTGGCTGCGCGAACTGCATCACCCAAGCTTTTGTTTTTCTTGGGATCATAAGCGTCTTCCTCAACGCCATCCCACTGGCCAATGGCCGCGAAAATGCCGTTGAGCTTCTGCTCATGCATCTTGGAGCCAGCAACGATCGACGCCACTTTCTGCTCTTCGATGACCTTCCAGTTGATGAAGTCCTCGATGTCCGGGTGGTCGGCGTCACAAATGACCATTTTGGCCGCGCGGCGCGTCGTGCCGCCGGATTTGATCGCGCCCGCCGCGCGGTCGCCGATTTTCAGGAAGCCCATGAGGCCAGAGGACTTACCGCCGCCAGATAGCGCTTCTCCCTCGCCGCGCAGGGAAGAGAAGTTCGTGCCAGTGCCCGATCCATACTTGAAGAGACGCGCTTCACGAACCCAGAGGTCCATGATCCCACCGTCGTTCACCAGATCGTCGGCTACAGATTGGATAAAGCAGGCGTGCGGCTGCGGATGCTCGTAGGCAGACTTCGATTTGGTCAGCTTGCCGGTTTCATGATCGACATAGTGGTGACCTTGCGAAGGACCATCGATGCCATAAGCCCAGTGCAGGCCGGTGTTGAACCACTGCGGGGAGTTCGGCGCGGCACGCTGCGTTGCCAGCATATGGCGCATTTCATCGAAATAGGCGCGCGCATCTTCTTCGGTGGTGAAATAGCCACCTTTCCAGCCCCAATAGCACCAAGCGCCGGCGAGCCGGTCGAATACTTGCTTGGCAGAAGTCTCTCCGCCCATTTCCGCGCCTTTGTCGGGCACGTGGCGCCAGAGAAATTCAGGAACGCCCTTTTCTTTGACGGCCTTTAGCTTCGACGGAACACCCGCTTTGCGGAAGTACTTCTGCGCAATCACATCGCTGGCGACCTGGCTCCACTCGCCGGGCACTTCGATGTCTTTTGCTTGGAAAACGATCGTCCCGTCCGGATTCCGAATTTCGGAAGTCGTTGTCGTGAACGGTACGCCCTCGTATGCGTCAGCGCCTTGGGTCGTAAAGGAGCGTTCGATTTTCATTTTCTGCCTCGTCCTTTGGTGCCGTAATTCGGCTATGTTGATCCCCACCGTGGCCGCAAAATGTACATCCGCGGAGGCAAATACCCCGCACGGCACAGCGCAAATCGCGCGTTGCATCATTCTGTCATTTCGCGAACCGTTGCCACTATATGTAGTGGCGTGTCTCCCGGCTCAAACAAAATGGCGTATATCCGCCGAGATCGTCAAACACAAAATTCAGTTTTTTTTGAGATTTTGTTATTGACGGACCCCTACATATCGTATCCGCGCACCGTGCACGCACACTAGATGTTGATAGCCGGCTTGCACTTTCTCGCACAAACCCCTGTCAGATCGACATTTCTTGCAGCCGGGAATCCTTGGACTAGTATTCACTCCATGATTCAGCCATCTCGTGCATTACTTTTGACCGCCTTGGTAACGCTCGCAGGCTGTGCACAAACTATATCCCAATCGGTTAATGACGCGCCTGGCCGCCAATCCGCCTATTTTGCAGAGTTTCCGACGGCTCTTTTTGAAGCTGTGCAGGGAGGGTGCCAGCGTGAAAGCGACACCCTTATCGAAATCTCAAGCAGCGAGGTTGTCTGCGAATCCCTGCCCACTCCCCAAGAAGCGGCATCACTGATTCTGCGCTTTGACGGCGAAGTGACCGCGCTCCCTCTTTTTGTGACAACGCTCAAAGCGGTGGAATCAGGCACCGGATTCAAAGTAACGACCGAGTACTTCTACCTCGTCCCTCAGAAATCCGGTGTGGTCGCTCAGATACGATTCCGGGAGCCAGAAGTTGAACGATTGGTTCGCCGGATTTTCACCAGCGCCGGCGGACAAGCGATTACCGAGGAGTAAAGTGGTCGGGGCGGCGAGATTCGAACTCACGACCCCCTGTACCCAAAACAGGTGCGCTACCAGGCTGCGCCACACCCCGACCGTGCGGGCGATGTAAGCTGCGCCGTCGGAATTGAAAAGCCCTCAATCGCTCACGAACAAGGAAATGCAGCAATCTCTTCGTCAATTGCGGGATGTTGTGCGACCGAACCGACCTCTAGGCCCAGCTGCGAGGCCAAACCGCCGTTGATTTCGAGAACGTACTGAACCTGATCGCCGCCGAAAATGGCTGTCTCGTCTAGAGGGCGGGCATTTTCATGAATATAAATCACTGTGCCGTCAGAACCAATAAAAACCATGTCTAAAGGGATCAGTGTGTTTCGCATCCAAAACGAAACCGGGCGCGGACTTTCGTAGACAAATAACATGCCTTGGCTCATCGGCATCTCTTCCACGAACATCAGCCCGTCTGCACGCTCAGCATCAGTATCCGCGATATCCACGCTGAAACGCGCCAGAAGTTCATCCGTTTTGAGGGTGATCGAAGTTTCAGAGCAAGCGGCGGCAGAGCTTGCAAGCAGCGCTAATGCGAGGCTGCCGATTCCCAGCTTTGCACTGCGGCGGCCATAAGACCCCGACGACCGTCCAATACTCGCAAACATATCGCCTCTCCCGCTTGCAAATCGGCAAGACCCGAGTTGCGTAGCACTTCAATGTGGATGAACACATCATCCTGGCGACCGAAGATGTTTGCAAATCCAAAGCCCTTAGCCTTGTCGAACCACTTCACTCGAGCGGGTTCCGCCGGCAGGTCTGCGATGTCTTCAGGCGACAACCCGCTAATGTCCTCTAGCTCAGCCACCGGTTGCGCTTCGGGTGCCGCAATTTCCAGGACAGCAATGGCTTGCGTGCCGCGAGCCGTCTCCTGAACTTGCACTTTGACGCGAACTCCGTCGGCAACGGAACTCTGCCCATAGTTGCGCAGGACATTGGCGTGAAGCAAAATATCTTTGCCACCCTCATCGGCGACTATGAAGCCATAGCCCTTGCCTGGGTCGAACCATTTTACAGACCCATCTATCACCCGGCTCATGGAGTCAGTCGGTTCAAGTCGTCCCATTAGAGTCATCCGCTCGTATCCTGCGCTCGATAAACTTTTTTATCGTTTGTTGCGCAACTTTAACCATTGCATGGGTTCCTCAATCAAGGGGTAAATACCTACCTTTTTGTCAGTCTACATTCCACGTAACGCGAAATTCACGGGTACAAACGCAGAACATCCCAATTTTCTGCCGAATTTTTGTGCAACCACCTGAACCGGTCATGGAGGCGGTACTCACCATTTGCCCAGAACTCCATCTCTACTGGACGGATTCTATATCCTCCCCAGAACTTAGGTCGCCGAGGATTCTCGCCCAGTTCTTTTGTTAGATCTGCCACACGCGCTTCTAGTGTCTCTCTTGCATCCAGAGGTTGCGACTGAAGTGAAGCATGTGCACCAATGCGAGAGCCGAGGGCCCGAGAGGCGTAATAGCTGTCGGCAATTTCACCGTCCTCTCGTTCGACGGTACCACGAACACGGATCTGGCGACCCAATGTCTTCCAGTGAATGACGAATGCAACTTTGCCCGACGCTTCTAACTCCCGACCCTTCGCGCTTTCGTAGTTGGTGTAAAAAACAAAAGCATCGTTTTCGATACCTTTCAGCAGCACAGTGCGCACATTCGGAAGCCCGTCTTGATCCACAGAAGCAAGCTGCATTGCATTTGCGTCATTCGGTTCCGTCTTTTCGGCCTCCGCCAACCAATCGCGCGTCAGTTGAAACGGGTCGTCCCCGGCGAAAATTCCTTCTCGGTCAGTCATCTTCTTCACCTCAGCTTGTCGTAACTCGTGCTTTTGCCTAAACGAACGCAAAACGTGGGCGGTGAAAAGGGAAAGTCTATGGCCGGTGGATCTGAAAACCTTATGGCTGGCAAGCGCGGACTCATCATGGGTCTAGCGAATGACAAATCCATTGCTTGGGGAATTGCCCAGGCCCTGCGTTCCGCAGGCGCCGAAATCGCTGTAACTTATCACGGCGCAGCCATGGAAAAGCGGGTTAAACCGCTGGCCGAAGCCCTGGGCAGCCCCTTTGTCGCCGAGTGTGATGCTTCAAACGCGACCTCTGTCGACGCGACATTCTCGGAACTTGGCAAGATCTGGAACGGAGTCGACTTCATCGTCCATGCCATTGGATTTTCAGACAAATCAGAGTTACGCGGTCGCTATTTGGAGACCAGCCGCGACAACTTTCTGATGACCATGGACGTCTCGGTCTATTCTTTCACCAGCGTACTTCAACGCGCGGAACCCATGTTGAACGAAGGCGCGTCGGCGTTGACACTGTCTTACTACGGCGCCGAAAGATGGATGCCAAATTACAATGTGATGGGTGTGGCAAAGGCCGCCCTTGAGGCATCCGTGATGTATCTCGCCGCCGATCTCGGTCCCAAGGGGGTCCGCGTGAACGCTATCAGCGCCGGGACCATTAAAACCCTCGCCGCCTCCGGCATCGGCGATTTCCGGGCGATTATGAAATACAACGAGGACAGCTCGCCCCTGCGCCGCACCGTTACTCAGGATGAAGTCGGCAATTCAGCGCTCTATCTGCTCTCAGATTTGGGCAGCGCTGTAACGGGCGAAGTGCACCATGTGGATGCTGGCTTCCACATCGTCGGCATGAAGCCGCTCGACAGCGACCATTGATCCCGCCACTCTGCCGACCACACGAAGGAGCCGCCAAATGAACGATCGCCTGCCCCACGAAAAAGGTTTCCACGTCAGCTGGGACCAAATTCACCGCGACAGCCGCGCGCTGGCGTGGCGTCTCGACGGCCGCGGGCCAGACGACGGTGCATGGAAGGCCATCGTGGCGATCACTCGTGGTGGCATGGCCCCTGCCATGATCGTCGCCCGTGAGCTAGACGTCCGCGTCGTCGATACGATCAGCGTCAAAAGCTACGATCATCAACAGCAGGCCGAAGCCCGCGTTCTAAAGGCACCGGACAGCGACGTCATGGGCGACGGCACAGGCATCCTGGTCGTTGACGACCTCGTGGACAGCGGGAAAACCTTGGAACTCGTGCGCCAGCACTACCCCAAAGCACATTTTGCAACTGTTTACGCAAAACCTGCCGGCGAGCCGATGGTGGATACCTTCATCACCGGCGTGAGCCAGGACACCTGGATCTTCTTCCCCTGGGACATGGCGCTGCAATACGTCGAACCCTATCGCGGCAAGGACTGATGTCGCGGACGGCAGCGACTTTCGCGCCCCCGGTAATGGAGGCACGGCGATGGTTGGACGGTGTGGAATTCACCGCCCAACGCCCACTGTTGAATGTCAGTCAGGCCGCCCCCGTAGACCCGCCGCCTGCCCCACTGCGCGCAGCGATGGCAGCTGCCCTCGAAGACCCCGAAACCCATCTTTACGGTCCCGTACTAGGCATGCCGGGCCTTCGCGCCGAGGTCGCAGACCGTTGGACCCAGGCTTACGGCGGATCCGTGTCAGCCGAACAGGTGGGCATCACATCTGGCTGCAATCAGGCGTTTTCCGCCGCAATCGCCACGCTTTGCGCCGAAGGTGACGAGGTAATCCTGCCGGTCCCGTACTACTTCAATCACCGAATGTGGCTGGATATGCAGGGTGTCACCAGTGTGCCGCTGGAATGCGACACGCAGATGTTCCCTTCTGTCGAAGCGGCGGCGGGGCTGATCACGGAACGCACCCGCGCTATTGCATTGGTAACGCCAAATAATCCCACGGGTGCAGAATATCCGGCGGAGCTAATGGAGGCGTTTTTCCAACTCTGCCAATCCAAAGGCATCGCGCTCATCGTGGATGAAACCTACCGTGATTTTCATTCTAGAACCGGCGCGCCGCACGGGCTCTTTCAGCACGAAAAATGGGCCGACACGCTGATCCAGCTTTATTCCTTTTCCAAGGCTTACCGCCTTACAGGACACCGCGTCGGGGCGATTGTCACTTCAGAGAACCGCATGGCCGAAGTCGAGAAGTTCCTCGACACCGTCTCGGTATGCCCCAATCAGCTGGGCCAGCGCGCCGCGCTTTGGGGGATGCAGCATCTCGACGATTGGCTTGGCGCTCAGCGGGACGAAATCCTGCGGCGCCGCGCAGCGATCGAGGAACAGTTTCCGCGCCTCGCCGCGCAGGGCTGGGAGCTCTTGGGCGTGGGCGCCTATTTTGCCTACGTTCGGCACCCTTTCGATATCCCGTCCGACGAGCTGGCGCAGCGCCTCGTGAAAGATGCTGCCATACTCACCCTACCCGGCACCATGTTCCAGCCGAACGGTGGCAAGGATGAGTTCCGGCTGGCCTATGCGAATATCGATGTCGACGGTGTGAGCGCCCTTTTTGACCGCCTGACGGCCTTTCGCCCCTAATACGCCGTATGCGCTTGTGAGCCCCCTAGCGTCGCGATAGACCCTGACGCGAGCAAAAGGGAGTGCGGAAATGGCCGAATCCGTTGGGAAAAAAGCCTCCAACATCGGTGTTTGGGTTATCATGGGTCTGCTCATTGTAGGCCTCATGGGATTTGGCGCGGGCAGCTTTGGCGGTGGCGGTCAGACCATCGGGCAAGTGGGCGACAAACGCATCTCTGCCCAGACCTATTTTACGGCGCTGACCAACCAGATCCGTAACTTTCAGGCGCAGACCGGTCAGGCCCTGTCTTTCCCGCAGGCCGAGCAGATCGGCCTTCAGCAACAGGTTCTGTCCCAGCTGGTCACGCAGCGGGCCCTCGACAATGAGGTTGCCAATCTCGGCATCTCCGTGGGTGACGAGGCCGTGCGGGACGAAATCCTGCGGTCGGGCGCATTCACCGGGCTGAATGGTGAATTCGACCGCGTGCTCTACTCCGATCTTTTGAGCCGTCAGGGTCTCACAGAGGAGACCTATGAGACGCAGATCCGCGAAGACCTCTCGCGTCAGCTTCTGCAATTGGCTGTCGTGGGCGGTGTGAAAACGCCTCAAACGTTCTCGGATACGCTGATTTCCTTTGCCGGTGAGCAGCGCGCGTTCTCTTGGGCGTTGATGGGTCCTGCGGACCTGATCACCCCCCTGCCAGAACCGACGCCGGAGCAGCTTCAGTCAGAATATGACGCCAATCCAGATGCTTACACGCTACCCGAGATGAAAGAGATCACCTATGTCTGGCTCACCCCGGACATGATCCTCGACACCGTTGAGGTCGATGAACAGGCGCTTCAGGAGCTCTATGAGGCGCGCAAGGCCGAGTTCGTGCAGCCAGAGAGGCGCTTGGTTGAGCGGCTGGTTTTTGGCAACGCTGAGCAAGCCACAGAAGCGCGGGCGCGGATCGACGCCGGGGGGACTTTCGAGGCCGAGGTAGAGGCGCGTGGGCTGCAGCTTTCGGACATTGATCTGGGGGACGTGCTTCCCAGCGATCTCGGCCCCGCGGCGGATACCGTTTTCGGCGGCGACGCGCTGGCCGTCGTTGGCCCCGTGAACACGCCGCTTGGGCCCGCGCTCTTTAGGATCAATGCGATCCTACCGGCGCAGGAAACCACGTTGGAAGACGCGCGCGATGTCCTGCAGGACGAACTTGCGCTCGACCGGGCGGCGCGCGTTATCTCTGACCAGATCGATTTCCTTGAGAACGAGTTGGCCGGCGGTGCGACGATTGAAGACCTCGCCGCCACCTCGGATATGGAACTGGGCTCATTGCAGTGGTTCCCCGGTGCTGAGGAAGATGCTGCCGCCTATGCCGCGTTCCAGGATGCGGCCGACGCTGTTGCAGACGGCGATTTCCCGGAGATCGCGATCCTGGATGATGGCGGCATTTTTGCCCTGCGCCTCGACGGCACGATTGATCCCCGCCTCCAGCCTTTGGAAGACGTCACCGAGGACGTGACCGCAGCTTGGGAACTGACGGCGACGAGCGGGGCCCTCGCAAACCTCGCAGAGCGCCTTTCACCACAAATTGCGGCGGGCACGGATATGGCCACCTTGGGCCTCACGGCCGCTATCGAGGAAGGCATCGTTCGCGGGTCCTTTATTCCCGGCGCACCGCTTGGTTTCGTGGATCAGGTCTTTGAAATGGAGCCAGGCGACGTGCGCGTGATCCCCGGTGAAGGCACCGTCGCGCTCGTGCGTCTGGATGGCGTGTCCGAGGCCGATCGCGAGGATCCGGACACCGCGCGACTAGTCGCGGCCATCAGTCAACAGATCGGCGAAAGCTACGCTCAGGATCTCTATGCGGCCTACGCATCAGGCATCCTCGATCAGACATCAATCAATCTGGACCAGGGCCAGATCAACGGCATCCACGCGCAGATCCAATGACCAACCTCATCCCAGAATATTCAGCCTTCGCAGATGGTTACGAAGCAGGGCTGAATCAGATCGTCTACGCGCGACTGCCTGCTGATCTCGACACGCCGGTGTCGCTGATGATGAAACTGACGGGGGCTGAGACGGATAGTTTCGTACTGGAATCCGTCACCGGGGGTGAGGTTCGGGGGCGCTACTCCATCGTGGGGATGCGGCCTGACGTGATCTGGGAATGTCACGGGGATCGGGCGCGGATCAATCGGTCTGCCCGGTTTGACGCTGACGCTTTTGACCCGGTGGAAGGCGACGCGCTGGACAGTCTGCGCGCGCTCATTGGCGAAAGCCGGATTGATCTGCCCATCGATCTGCCCGCCGCCTCGGCCGGGCTCTTCGGGTTTCTGGGCTATGACATGATCCGTCTGGTGGAGCATCTGCCGGACGTGAACCCCGACCCTCTGGGCCTGCCTGACGCGCGGATGACGCGGCCCTCGATCATTGCGGTGCTCGATGGCGTGAAAGGCGATGTGATCATCGTTTCACCCGCATGGGCGTCGTCGGGCCTCTCGGCCAAGGCCGCCTATGCGCAGGCCGCTGAACGGGTCATGGATGCCGTCCGTGCGCTGGAGCGGCCCCTGCCCGCGTCACGCAGCAATGCGGGCATGCCAGCCCCGTCCGAACCGGTCTCAAACTTCACCCATGAGGGCTATCTGGAGGCCGTCGAGAAGGCCAAGGAATACATCAAGGCAGGCGACATTTTCCAAGTCGTTCCCGCCCAGCGGTGGAGCCAGGATTTCCCGGCAGAGCCGTTCGCGTTTTACCGTGCGCTTCGTCGCACAAACCCTTCGCCCTACATGTTTTTCTTTAACTTTGGGGGGTTCCAGATCGTCGGCGCATCGCCCGAGATTCTGGTGCAATTGAAAGACACTCAGGTCACGATCCGACCCATTGCAGGCACCCGCCCGCGCGGCGCGACGCCAGAGGCTGACAAGGCGCTGGAAGAAGACCTTTTGGCCGATCCCAAGGAGATGGCCGAACATCTCATGCTTCTCGATCTCGGGCGCAATGATGTGGGGCGCGTGGCCAAGATTGGCACCGTGCGGCCTACCGAGAAATTCGTCATCGAACGCTATAGCCACGTGATGCACATCACCTCGAATGTGGTGGGCGAACTGGCCGATGGCGAGGACGCTTTGTCGGCGCTTTTGGCGGGTCTTCCGGCGGGTACATTGTCGGGTGCGCCGAAGGTTCGGGCGATGGAAATCATTGACGAACTCGAGCCTGAGAAGCGCGGCGTTTACGGCGGCGGCTGCGGGTATTTCAGCGCCGGGGGCGACATGGATATCTGCATCGCGCTCAGGACGGCGGTTCTGAAGGACGGCAAGCTATATAGCCAGGCCGGTGGTGGCGTGGTCTATGACAGCGACCCTGAAGCGGAGTTTCAGGAGACCGTGAACAAGGCCAAGGCGATCTGGGCGGCGGCGAAGGACGCGGCGCGGTTTACCGGCGACGGGAACCGTTAACGAGTCCCGTTTCGCGATCTAGTGGCGCAGCCAGAACCTGTACAGAAAGCGTATGGAAACCGTATGGCTCCGGATTCGAGGGAGCGTTCTTTACTATTGAGCGCTTGACGGGGGGTGCGTTCAGGGACGGTTAAGCGACGGAGCCCGAGCGGCGGGCCGTGGTGCGTCGAACTGATCGGGTTTCGGGGCAGTTTATTGCTGCCGCGTTGCCTACGCTGAAACTGCGATGCGCAGTTGGTGGCGTATCGACGTGCCGGGGGGCGGCCCGTCGATTGGGCGGCGCGCTGCGCGCTTGATTCCGCCCGGAGAGGCCTAGCGATAGAGGAGCGAAACGCCGTTGTTGAAGAGGTGCACTTTCTCCGGCGCTGCCGTCAGGCGGGGCGATGCGCCGCGCAGGTCCGGGTGGATACCGGGCAGCTTGGCGATGACAGGCGAGTCGGCACCCTCTTCGCGCTGGAAGTAGAGCAGTGTCACCTCGCCCAGAGCCTCGGTGATCTCTACCGAGCCGGTATAGGCGTAGTTGTCACCGTCGGTCTGTACCATGTCCTCGGGGCGGATGCCCACATTGACCTTCATCCCCTTGTCGGCGCCGATGGTCGGGATCGCGGTTTCGATCTCTCCCCCACCATGGGCGAGTTTCACTTTCGTCCGGTCACCGGTCTCGGTGATCTCGCCGGGCAGAAGGTTCATCTGGGGCGAGCCGATGAACTGGGCCACGAATTCGTTTTCGGGCCGCTCATAGAGTTCGAGGGGCGAACCCACCTGCGCGATGCCTTTATTGGCCAGCACCACGATGCGCGAGGCGAGCGTCATTGCCTCCACCTGGTCGTGGGTTACGTAGATCATCGTCGAATCCGGCATCTGCTCTTTGAGCTGGGCGATCTCGATCCGGGTGGCGACCCGCAGGGCGGCGTCGAGGTTCGAGAGCGGTTCGTCAAAGAGGTAGACCTTGGGGTCGCGCACGATGGAGCGGCCGATGGCGACGCGCTGGCGCTGACCACCCGACAGCGCCTTGGGCAGGCGGTCGAGGTAATCCGTGAGCTGGAGTTTTTCGGCGGCGTTATTGATCGCCTCGTCGATTTCCGCCGGGCTCTTCTTGGCGAGTTTTAGTGCGAAGGCCATGTTATCGCGCACGGTCATGTGCGGATAGAGCGCGTAGGACTGGAACACCATGGCGATGCCGCGTTCGGAGGGCGGCACGTCATTGACCACCTGCCCGTCGATTTCGAGCGTCCCGGAGGTGATTTTCTCGAGCCCCGCGATCATGCGCAGCAGTGTGGACTTGCCACAGCCGGAGGGGCCGACGAAAACGATCAGCTCTCCGGTTTTGATATCGAGATCGATGTTCTTGAGGACGTTGACGGTGCCCCCGTAGGTCTTTTCGACGTCTTTCAGCAGAAGATCGGCCATGGGTCCCTCCCGTTCTCAGTTCTTTTTGAGTGAAATTGCGGCCTGCCAGGGGCCGAGTTGAATTTTGCCGTCCGCGCCAGGTGGAATGCTGCCGAGGTGGGTGGCTGTGGCGACCCAGGTGCCGGTAGGTAGCGCGGCTGTGGCGGGGTCGTCGGACATGTTGAAGGCGCAAAAGACGGTTTCGCCCTCGTGGCTGCGCGTGAAGCTGAGCACCGGGCCGGTCGCGTCCATGGCGCTTTGCGCGCCCTTTTGCAGGGTGGCGCTGGCTTTGCGGAAGCTCAGCGCGCGACGGTAGTGGTGGATCAGCGCCTCGGGGTCTTGTTCCTGCACCTCCACGGCGCGGTTCAGATGCTCGCCGGGGACCGGGAGCCAAGAGGCGCCGTCGCTAAAGCCGCCATTATTGTTGGAGCGTTCCCAGACCATGGGCGTGCGGCAACCGTCGCGGCCTTTGAATTCCGGCCAGAATTCGATGCCGTAGGGATCCTGAATATCCTCGAAGGGCACATCGGCCTCGGGCAGGCCCAGTTCCTCGCCCTGATAGAGGCACAGCGACCCGCGCAGGCAGATCATCAGCGTGTGGAACAGCCGCTGCGCCGCCGGGCTGAGGTCCCAGCGGGAGGCGTGGCGCATGACGTCGTGATTGGAATAGGCCCAGCAGGCCCAGCCTTCGGGCGCTGCAGCGTCAAAGCGCGAGAAGGTCTCGGCGACCATGGCCGCCGTGGGGCGATTACCGCTGAGAAGCTCGAACGCGTAGCACATGTGCACGCGGTCATCGCCCTTGGTGTATTGGCCCAGAATTTCGAGGCCGAGCTGTGCGTCGCCCACTTCGCCCACGCAGGTGGAGCCGGGATATTCATCGAGGAGCGCGCGGAAGCGTTCAAGGAAGGCCAGGTTTTCTGGCTGGTTCTTCGAATAGAGGTGTTCCTGATGGTTATAGGGGTTCACGGAGGGCGCGATGGTGGAGTTGCGCTGTTCAGGTGGCAGCGCAGGATTATCGCGCAGGTCCTTGTCCGCGAAGTAGAAATTGATCGTGTCGAGGCGGAAGCCATCGACGCCGCGATCCAGCCAGAAGCGGGTGACGTCGAGGAGCGCGTCCTGCACTTCCATGTTGTGGAAGTTGAGGTCGGGCTGCGACACGAGGAAGTTGTGCAGGTAGTACTGCTCGCGCCGCGCGTCCCACTGCCAGGCGGAGCCGCCAAAGATCGAGAGCCAGTTATTGGGCGGGGTGCCGTCTGGTTTCGGGTCGGACCAGACGTACCAGTCCGCCTTTGCGTTATCGCGGGACTGGCGGCTCTCGGCGAACCACGGATGCACGTCGGAGGTGTGCGAGAGCACGAGGTCGATCATCACCTTGAGGCCGCATTGGTGGGCGGTCTCTACGAGGATGTTGAAATCTGCGAGCGTGCCGAACATCGGGTCGACATCGCAGTAGTCGCTGACGTCGTAGCCGAAGTCTTTCATCGGGCTTTTGAAGAAGGGCGAGATCCAGATGCCGTCCACGCCAAGGGAGGCGATGTAGGGCAGTCGCTGGACGATGCCCAGAAGGTCGCCCACGCCGTCGCCGTTGGAGTCCTGATAGCTGCGCGGGTAGATCTGGTAGATCACCGCCCCGCGCCACCAGTCGGGATCGGTGACTATTCGGCCTGCCATCTCTTTGGCTTGCTGGTTCATGGATGTCGTTCCGATACTTATTTGACCGATCCCGCCAGCAGGCCACGCACGAGGTAGCGCTGGAGCGAGAAGAAGACGATGAGCGGCACCGAGATACTGACAAAGGCCGCCGTTGCGAGGATTTCCCAGTTACCGCCGCGTGTCCCCAGCAGGTTGACGATCTGGTCCGTCATCACCGTCGTCTGACCGGTACTGTCGATCAGGAACACCTTGGCCACGAGCAGGTCGTTCCACGTCCACAGGAACTGGAAGATCGCGAAGGACGCGAGCGCCGGGAAAGAGAGCGGCAGGATGATGCGCATGAAGATCTGGAAATCGGTCGCCCCGTCCACGCGCGCATTTTCAATAATGTCGCGCGGCAGGCCGGCCATGTAGTTCCTGAGCAGATAGATCGCCAGCGGCAGGCCAAATCCCATATGGGCGAGCCAGACGCCTAGGTATCCTTTGCCGATGCCCACGCTGATGTGGAGTTTCAGGAGCGGGATCAGCGCCAGTTGCAGCGGCACCACGAGGAGAGCCACAACGAGGGCGACGAGGAGCGCGCGGCCCGGAAACTCCATCCATGCCAGCGCATAGGCGGCGAAGGCGGCCACGAGGATAGGGATGATCGTCGCGGGGATGGTCACGGTGAGCGTGTTGAAGAACGCCCCGGCCATGCTTTCGTTTGAGCCCTGGAAGAGCATGTAATTGTAGTTTTGCAGCGTGAATTCCGGCGGGCTCGAGGCCGTGGTGAACACCCGCGGGAGGCGGGCGCCTTCGAAGCTTTCAACACCTGTCAGGCGGAAATCGCCGTTGGATTGCAGCGTGATCGCGCGGTCGCGGCTCAGTTCAGCCGTATCGCCGGGCGCGAAGTCTTCGGGGCCGCGCGAGGACCAGCCCCAGGCGGTGATTTCGGCGCCTTCGCTATCAAAGATGTTGCCCTCGACCACAAAGAGGTCGCCCTCTGGGAATTCGTCCCCTGCCAAACGAATGGCCGGGTTTTGCGCGACCTGGGTGGACAGGGACGACCACCAGCCCGAGCTGGCAATCTGGTCCGCCGTGCGGAAGGAGCTGACAAAGAGGCCCACCGTGGGGAAGAGCCAGAGAAAGACGAGGAAGAGCACGGAGAGGTTCACGGCCCAGCCGAGCGCGCTTTTCTGGCCGGCGATGCCGTCATCTTCGGATTTGGAGGAGAACATGCCGGTGAGACCAGACAGGAACCCGCCGGTGCGGTTTTCTTCAGCGACGGCCATTAGCGTGAATCCTCTTTGCGGACCTGGACGATGTTCCAGACAAGGATGGGGGTAACCATGAGCATGATGACCATGGCGGAGGCTGATCCGACGCCCCAGTCATTGGCGCGGAAGAGTTTGTCGAACATGTAGTTGGCGAGAACCTGCGTCTCCCACTGGCCGTTGGTCATGGCAAACACGATGTCAAAGACCTTGAGCGTGGCGATGGTGATCGTGGTCCAGACCACCACGATGGTGGGCATGATCTGGGGCACCTTGATCTTGAAGAAGATCGCGAAGGGCCCTGCCCCATCGACGATGGCCGCCTCGACGGTTTCCTCGGGAATGCCGCGGAGTGCGGCCGACAGGATCACCATGGCAAAGCCGGTCTGGATCCAGATCAGGATGACCATGAGGAAGAAGTTGTTCCAGAACGGCACGGTGATCCAGGTGATCGGGTCGGTGCCGCCCATGGCAAGGTAGATCGCGTTCAGGACGCCGATCTGTTCGGATTCCACGGGGCGGGCCTCGTAGACCAGTTTCCAGATCACGGAGGCGCCCACGAAGGAGATCGCCATGGGCATGAAGATCAGCGATTTGGCGATATTGCCCCAGGCGAGGCGGTCGGTGAGCTGAGCGACCATGAGGCCGAAGGCGGTGGAGGCGGCTGGCACCACGAGGAGCCAGAGGAAATTGTTGCGCACGGCCTCCCAGAATTTTCCTTCGCCGACCATGCGCACGTAGTTGTCGGTGCCGACAAATTCACGCCCGTTGGCGTCCATGAAGGAGAGGCGCAGGGTCTCGAAGACCGGATAGGCCAGATAGAGGCCGAGGGCGGCGAAGGCCGGGAACAGGAAGAGCCAAGGCCGGATCATGTTGGCGCGGTTGATGTTGCGTCCGGCATTGGGGCCCTTCGCGGGGAAGAGCACTTTGTCCAAGACCCAGTTTGATCCGTAGAAATAGCCGATACACGAGGCCACAGCGACCGCGATTGTAATCAGGCCAAGCAATGCGGGGTGCATGGCGCCCTCCCGAGGCTGTGGTGGGAGGCCCCTCTTGGGACGGGGGCCTCTCCGTTTGGTCTTTTAGCGAGTTCCCGAGTGCCGGGCTGAAGCCCGGCCTACGGGTTGGGGCGAGCGGCGTGCCCGCCCCGGACCATCTTACTTGATGGCGTCCCAGGAGGCCTGAACCTCGGCGGTGACTTCCTCGGCGGATTTGCCGCCTGCGTAGTCGACCATGCCGGTCCAGAACGTGCCCGCACCAATGGCGCCCGGCATCAGGTCGGAGCCGTCAAAGCGGAACGTCGTGGCGTCGAGCAGGATCTGGCCGAGGCCGCGCTGGGTCTCGTTCAGGTAGGCTTCGATGTTGACGCCGTTATGCGGTGTCAGGAAGCCCGTCTGCGCCATCATCACCTCGTGGGCGAGCGGCAGCTTGAGGAATTCCATCAGCGCGTTGGTGGCGTCCGACGGATCGGTGATCGCCATCAGCGTACCGCCACCGAGAACCGGGTTCCCGAGGCCTGCCTCATCCGACGAGGGGAAGTAGAAGAAGTCGGTGTCGACACCGAATTCCACACCCTCAGGGAAGAAGGCCGGTACGAAGGACGCCTGTTTGTGCATGTAGCACTGGGGCGGCGAGGAGAAGAGGCCTTTGGGGCTGTCACGGAAGTCCGTGGTGGCCACTGCACCTGCGCCACCGGCAACCTTGGCGTCGTCACGGGCGAAGTAGCCGAACTCTTCGATAGCGTTGATCACGCGGGGGTCGTTGAACGGGATCTCGTTGGTGACCCACTGGTCGTAGACCGAAGGTTCGACCGTGCGGAGCATCATGTCCTCGACCCAGTCGGTGGCAGGCCAGCCGGTGGCTGCGCCGGAACCCAGACCGATGCACCAAGGCGTTTCGCCGTCAGCGACGATCTGTTCGGTCAGGGCTTTGAGCTCTTCGAGGGAGCCGGGCACTTCGTAGCCGGCGTCTTCGAAGTTCTCGGGCGAGTACCAGACGAGCGATTTGACGTTCACGTTGTAGAAGAAGCCGTACATCTGGTCGGCGCCGTTTTCATCGGCGTAGGTGCCCAGATCGACCCAGGACTGGCCAGCGGCGTAGTTGTCGCGAACCCAGTCGCCCATGCCTGCGGGCAGCGGCGAAAGCTGGCCTTTGGAGGCCCTCACAGCGGCGAGACCCGGCTGCGGGAAGACGGCGACGTTGGG
>JBCDKE010000051.1:0-21254 GCA_038747015.1 Pseudomonadota bacterium | reverse complement strand
GTGGTTTTTGCATCCGTCGATTGCGATGCTGTGACGGTAGAGGCCAAGTTCTCGAATGGCAGGGCGACGCAAAAGGGAGACGTTCGCGTCCTTGATGGCGAAAGCAATTTGCTAACCACACTTCAACTGCAGCCAGACGGCACGGCCGTTTTGCCACTTGAAACTGTTGATTTCTCCGGCGGACTTCAGATTGAGGTCGATACCGGCAGTCACGACAATTATTGGATCGTAACGCCGGAGGATATCGCCCGGAAATGCGGGAGCTGAAATTGAAACGTGCATTGCTGGTGTCAATCGGTTGCGCACTTATATTTGCTGCAGCAACCGCAGTTGCGGCGCAGGAACGCCGATCGGTGGTGGTTGTCAATCAGGCGTTGGGGTTTTTTGCAGAACGTCTGGTGGACGATGCAGTCGATGTTGTCTTTCCAGTGCCAGAGGGTGTTGATCCTTCCTTTTGGCGGCCATCAATCGCCGATATCAGCGCGATCCAGTCCGCCGATTTGATACTTTTAAACGGTGCTGGTTTTGCTGGCTGGATAGACAGGGTGTCGCTTCCCCGGTCTCGAGTTCTGAACACGACCAACGCGGTCGAGGACCAGTTCATTGTTACTGAGAGCATTACGCACAGCCACGGAGATGGTGGCGAACACTCACACGAAGGCGTCGCTTCCTACACCTGGCTCGACCCTGTTCTTGCAATTGCGCAGGCCGAGGCCATTGCATCTGGTCTGGTTGCCCGTGGCCTCGCGGATGAGGATGAAGTCAAATCCAAACTCGCCGTTCTCACTGCAGAGCTGAGCGATTTAGACGCGCAATCGAAGGGGGCTTTGAGCGGTGCCAGAGATATCGCAATCATTGCGACGCACCCCCGTTATCAATACTTTGCCCGTCGCTATTCTCTGGCAATCACGTCGCTGGAATGGGACGCCGGCGCGGCACCTACAGAAGATGAATTGGCAGAGCTAGCGCGTCTCGCCACTGAAACTGATGCCCGCATTCTGGTATGGGAAGCACAACCCCCAGACGAAGCAGTCGCGGCAGTAGAAGCTCTTGGGCTGAAGAGTGTCTTGTTCGAGCCAGGCTCCAGCAAGGGTGCTAAAGGCCCGTATACTAACGCTTTCGCAGAAGCTGTTGCTGCTATTGCAGCGGCTGCCAGCGAAAACAACTACTGAACGCCTCAATTATACCCGCCGCTTTTGCGTTTGGTTCTTTCTCTGCTTTCCCGATACATATCTTTCGCCGTTCCGGGCTTATGCGCGACTTGTGGGCATAGGTGAACGGTCCGTATAGGATAGCTCTGCCCTCACAAGTGTCTCAATTAAGCGCGCTTTGACTGCCGAATGGTCGTCGTCATCCCATAGATTTATGAACTCGCCAGGGTCTTCTTCTAGATCGTATAGTTCGCCCCACGGCACGTCCTGCAGCACGGAAAGGCGGAACCGGTCGGTCCTGACCGTGCGGATATTCGGCGGAACGCCTAGTTCGTCCATGCCCTTCTGGTGAGCGTATTGGATGTGCGCTGACTGGCGAGAGTTTTTCCCAAATATATCAGTTCCTTGCATTCCCCAAGCGCTCTCGATGCGGGCGCGTTCTAGGATGGTCGTTCCGATATCATGCGTTTGCGCAATGGCGCCGGAGCGTTGACCGGAGGGTCCCTCGGGATCCGCCCACAGGAAAGGCACGCGCGTAATCTGTTCGTATTGCTCGGCACCTTTGAACAGCAATTTATGGTCGCCCAAATGGTCGCCGTGGTCGGTGGTAAAGATCTCCACCGTGTTGTTGGACTGACCGCTCAATTTCAGCGCATTCTGAACCCTGCCCACTGCGTCATCGATCATGGTGATCATCCCGCATGTCAGGGCTTGGGCCTCTTGTGCTTCGCGCGCGGAACAGCCGATTGCGGTCATACCAGTAAGGTTCGCGCCACCTGTCTCGCGCATGTGGTGCACGCCCGAAACGTGGGGCGGCGGGGTCCAGTCATTTCGGGCAAAGGCCTCAGGCACAGGGAAATCGGAAGGTTCATACATGTCCCAGTATTTGCCCGGGGGGTTGAACGGGTGATGGGGATCCGGCCAGCTGACCATCAGGAAAAATGGTTGGTCGGCATCCTTCTGTTCTTCGATGAAGGCGGCGGCTTTTTCGGCGATAAAGGCCGTTGAGTAGAGCTCTGCTGGTAAGGCAGTGCGCACAGCCTGCGGGCAGATATAGTCGTGCGGCAGTTGGTTTTCAGGGCCTATGAGCCGAGCAGCGGCGGGCTCCTTTTCCAAGAGCCATGACGTGTAGTCGCCGCCAATGTGATCGCCGTGGCCTGTCACGAGATCGACGTGATCGAATCCGTAGAAGGGGGTCGGAACTCGTGGTTGCGGGCCGGACCAGAAATCCGGTTCCTCGTATTTGTACTCCGCGGAGTTCAGATCGTGTTTGGTGGCTTCGGTCAGGTCGCCGTTGGCGCGGAAGTAGCCGTCGCGTGCAGCAGGTAGTTTCATCGTGGCTGGCGCGCCCGTAAAAGTTTGCAGATGGCTCTTGCCGACGAGCGCGGTTTTGTAGCCGGCGGCCTTGAGCAGCTCTACAAAGGTCACGTTCTTGTTGCTCAGGGGCACCCCGTTCATGGAGACGCCGTGGCTCGACGGCATCCGACAGGTCATCAAGCTCGCCCGGTTCGGCATGCAAACCGGGCTTGCCACGTAGAACCGGTCAAAGGCCACGCCGCGTTGCGCGATACTGTCGATGTTGGGCGACTGCAGGATCGGGTGACCATAGCAGCCGAGGTAATCCGCGCGGTGCTGGTCCGTGATGAAGAGAACAAAGTTCGGCCTGTTGATCATATGGCTTCTCCAGCGCGGTTAGGAGCTAGCAAGTAACGGTAGGCGACAAGGGCCGCCCCCGCCACTAGCGCACCGACCTCGGCCCAAAGCACGGGTGAGAGCAGGGCAACGGTGACGCCGAGACGCAGAACCCGTTCGAGGATCGACAGCTTGCCGCGGTCGTTTCCGATCAGTGCTGAGGTGCAGAAATAGAGCGCCACCAGCAGGAAGAAGATCGCGGGGATGACCTTGACCAGGCCGCCTTCGCCAATGCCGAGCAGGAGTGCGTCGTCAAAGGCCCAGGCGAAGGGAATGAGGAACATCATCGCCCCTATTCTAGTCGAGGCCACCGCCGTGGCGATAGGCTTTCCGCCCGAGACACTCGCGGCGGCAAAGGCTGTCAAGGCCACGGGCGGGGTTATGCCCGCCGCCACGCCGAAGAAGAAGACGAACATATGCGCGGCCAGGAGGTCCATGCCAAAGCCTTGCAGCGTTGGTCCCATGACCGAGATGATTGCGATATAGGCTGGCAGCGTCGGCATCCCCATCCCGAGGATGATGCAGCCCAGCGCCGCGATCATGAGCGCCACCAATAGGGAGTTGCTGGACGCATTCGACAGGAGCACTGCAAAAGCCGTGGGCACGCCGGTGGCCGATAACGTGGATACCACGATTCCCACGATGGCGATGGCCACGGCCAGCTGGCCCACGACGCGGCCACCTTCGGCCAGTGATGTTATCAGCATCTGGGGCTTTTTGCGCACCTCGGGGTTCAGAAAGCTCATGGGGATGAGAAGAAGGATCGCAGCGATGGAGGCACCAGCCGCCGAGAGGCCGCTCACCAGCAGGTAGACGATGATTGCGATAGGGCCGAAGACGAGGAGCATATTGAGCCAGTCCTGACCAACGGGGGCCGGGACGCCTACGTCTTCGTCGGTGACTTCGATATTGAGCTTTTGCGCTTCGAAGTACACGGCGAGGAAGAGCGACAGGTAGTAGGCCACGGCCGGGATCACAACGGCGAGGATCACGGTGAGGTAGCTCACCCCCACGATGTCAGCCATGACGAGCGCGGCGGCCCCCATGATCGGTGGCAGGATTTGCCCGCCCGTCGAGGCGGTGGCTTCGACCGCGCCGGCGAAGTTGGCGTTGAAGCCGCGTTTGCGGATCATCGGGATGGTGACAACGCCTGTGCCCACAACGTTTGCGACGGCAGAACCCGAGACGGTGCCAAAGAGGGCAGAGGCCAAGATCGCGGCATAGGCGGGGCCGCCCTTGAATTTCTTCATCAGGTGAAACGAGATCCGGATCATCGAGCCACCCGCGCCGCAGCCCTCAAGGATCGCGCCGAGGATGATGAAGGGTAGCACTGTGGTGAGGATTACGCCCATTATGGACCCAAGGATACCCTGGGCGCTGTCGTACCAGATATTGGCAGAGATCGTGTCGTAGATGTCCGAGGGCGCCGTCGCCAGCGCGCCGGGCCAATATTGCCCGGTGCCGAGATAGAGAAGGGCGATGGAGCCGATTATCGCGATGGGTGCGCCCCAGAGGATCCAGCAGGCCCAGATCGAAATCGCGGCGGCGACGAGCGAGACGTACATTTCGCGGGGCCCAAAGAACATCACGGAATTCGCGATGATCTGGCCGATCCGGTAGTAGTCCCAGCAGACATAGGTGATGGCCACAAAGGCCACGGCATAGGCCACGCCGTGCAGGATACTCAGTTTGCCAAAACGCGCGCGCTTTTCGGCGTCACCGGCCAAAAAGACCAGGATCGAGAGCCAGAAGAACAGCGGCCGGAACCATTCGACTGGGAAGGGCCCAATCCGTGGAAGGACGCCGTAGGTTGGTAGGACGTTCGCCAGGCCTGCCAGGGCAATGGTCAATCCGATGGCAAATACGGAATACCCGGTAAGGCGCGACGTGGCTTTATGTGAACCCGCCATGGCTCTTTCCTCCCGATGCGAGGTAATTATCATGTTGTTTTTATTTTGTTTGTGGGGGCGCGCTCTCTGCGCGCCGCCATTGTTGGGAACTTTTGGCCTATTTCGGCATCAGGTTCTCGGGGACCATGATGCCCACCTCGTCGTAAAATCGGACAGCGCCGGGATGTAGCGGTGCGTTCATACCTGCAAACGGCTTTTCCGGATTGATGGAACGCATAAGTGCGTTGGCGTTCATCATCGCGTCGAGATTGGTCCAATAAGCCTTGGTCAGGCCGTAGGCCGTGTCATCGTCCATGGCGGCTGTCACGCCCATCATCATGGCAGATGCAGTGGATACTTGATCGGCATCGCCGTTGGCTTGGCCGGAGTACGAGCCAGCTGCGATCACGGACTCAAACTGCGCGGCATTCAGTAAGAAATCTGCCCACTCCTGAGTGTTGCGCACAGCATCTGGTACGCCCAATACGCGGATCTCGCGTTGCAGGCTCAGCTCGTTCAATGCTTGGCTGCCCACGGCAATTGAGCCGACATAGACATCGAACTGACCGTCTTGAAAGGACTGCTGCGCTGCTCCCCAGGGTGCGCGAACGCCTTCGTAGTCGTCGCCGGCTTTTAGTCCGCCCGAGCCCAGCTCAATAAGCGACTGAATCTGGGAGCTGGCCGTACCCGCAGGCGGGCCGATGTAGATACGCTTTCCGGCGAGGTCGGCCATATCTTCTATGCCGCTATCAGCCCACACCACCGGGTGGAATGTCCCTGCAGGAAACGCAAAGAGTGCGCGCACATTGGGTGCGACTTGCTTGGCCTGATCTGCGGTTTCGGAGTAGGGACCCACGCCGTTGGACATCGCGCGGAAAGCACCTGGCGGCACTACGGCCATGTCAATGCGACCAGCCGCGAGTTTCAGCGCGGAACGCGAAAGTGTCTGTCCGAGCACGACCTGTAAAGACAGCCCTTCCTCGGCGGCGAACTGTGCGTAAGTCTGCGGGACAATACCCGTCAACGATGCAGCGCCCCCACCTTCAAGGCTCAGTGTCTGCGCATGTGCGCCGGCGGCCGAAAGCCCAACGACAGCGGCGGCGATAAGATTTGTAAAACGACCCACTTGCCGATTCCTCCCGTTAATATCGATGGGAGAACTTTTGCATGTCATATTTGTAATTTTAAATTCATATGCACGCATTTAATATACTATTTTGGGTATATTAATGTATCCTAATCAGTCTCATCAACTCGGTCAGGATGGGGCTCGGGATCACTTTGGGATTGGTCGTCAATCCCACAGGCCCTTTCAGCGACTTGTCACCCAAATCTAACTCTACAAATGTTCCGTCTTCTAGATCAGTCTGCAGGACGCCGCGCGGGATTGCGGCCACACAGTTGTTTTCTTTCAGATACGCGCGCTGAAACTCTGATGACGTGCTTTCGAGCCGATTGCTGGGCAAAGCAATGCCACTGCTAAAGAAAAACCGATCAAGCTCTTCGCGAATGATTGTTCCAGTTGGCGGCAATATCAACGTGTAGGCCGCCAGATCATCGGGCGAGACCGGACCCTTCGTTAGTTCGTGGCCGGCGCGAACGACGAAAACCAAAGGCTCTTCGAAGAGCGCCTCAAAGGAAAGGCCGCGCATATCTTCCGCGTTTGAAAGCCTACCAATTACGACATCGGCATCCGCGCGCTTGAGCATTTCCAGCAGCGCCGCATTTGAACCTGGCAAGATCGTCACAACTACGTTGGGAAAGGCCTCCTTGAACGTCTTGATCACGCCAGGGAGAAATTGAGAACACACGTTGGGTAGCGCGCCAATTGTGATCTGCTCTCCATCGCGACCCGAACCGCCAAGCACTGAAACGCCCTGGTTGAGCTGTAAGAGCGCCGCTTCCGCATGTTCAAGGAACAGTTTCCCTTTCACCGTGAGCCGAGCCCCGCGCGCACTCCGGTCGAAAAGTGTTGTGCCTAGGATTTGCTCGAGCTCTTTAACGCTTCTGCTTACCGCTGGCTGTGTCAGTCCGAGATCATCGGATGCCATCACAAAGCTCTTCCTTCGGGCCACCGCCACGAAGCACCGAAGTTGTCGCAATCTGACTTTGCTGGTGAGGAGCTGGCTTTTGGGCATTGGACGGTGTCTGTGGCCTAATGGCGTCCGATTGTAGCTTTGGCGAATTGTTCAACTCGCGAGATTAATTGCAGCTTTGCAGGTTTGCGTCCACCAAATGAACCGGCCGATCCGCGCGCAAACTCATTTGACGAACCGAGCCCAAAGCTCACATCCAGGCGCGAACGAGTTCAGAGCGCAGAGTTTTGATGTAGGTAGCGTTAAGTTCGTGCCTCGCTCAGGCTCGCAGGATGGACGCACGCCAAACGCTTTGACTGAAAAAAGGCATCTAATTCCGGGAGGGTCGCAGCGATGGCCATAGCGACCGACATCTAACGCGCGGCAGCATCGGTTTACGGACTGAACCTCTAAACTTTAAGAGCGGCGTCAGGGCACCGATGCGTTTTAGTCCGAATTCAAGGTGAGGCGCCAATCTAAGTCCTACGCCTTGCTTCTGCCCTCACCACTGGAGCTGTTGGCGTAGGTCTGTACATGTTGCCGGGTTTTCAAAAGGTCGAGCTTGGCATAGGATTTTCTTTGGAACGGTAGTCAGCAAAAAATCAAAAAAGGGGCTTTGATGCGGATCACCTCCGTGACCTGTATGCGGAACGAAGCTCCTTTCATTTTGGAATGGGTGGCTTACCATCGTTTGATCGGAGTCAATGACATCATTGTCTTTTCAAACGCATGCACCGATGGCACCGACCTTATTCTGGAACGCCTCGACGAACTGGGTCTTGTGCGACACCTGCCTAATCCCACGGCAATGACAGGCGGCAACATGCATATCGTTGCTGCCCTGCGGTACCTGAATTATGGGAGCCGATTGGCTCGTTCAGACTGGGTTATCTCGCTCGATGTAGACGAATTCATTAACGTTAAGGTCGGTGAGGGAAAGCTAGAAGATCTCTTCAACGCAGTCCCCAATGCAAATCTGTTTTCACTTTCGCAGCAGAATTTTGGCCATGGTGGCGAGTGGGAATTCGACGATAAACTGCAAACTCAAACGTTCTCATATGGTTGGAATAGGACATCTTCCTACACCCGCTCGCTCAATCGGCGTGGTACGAAGACTCTTACCCACATCTCTTCGCAACCCGAGTCTTGGGGCAACCATTCTCCCCTTTTTGCGGCCGAGAGAATAGAAAAACTGCGACCTGTAAATGGTTCAGGTCAGGACTTATCTCACGTCGACATGACCAAGACTGTTAAAGCCCTCCTAGAACCGAATTACGGTTTCGAGTTGGTTCAACTCAATCATTATGCAGTGCGCACCGTCGATAGTTATTTGCTCAAAGTGGCCCGGGGTTCATCAGCTCATCCCGATCGACCCTACCAAATGACCTATTGGCGAAAGTACGACCACAACGACCTGGAGGACACGTCGATACAGCGCCACGTCAATGATCTCGAGGTGGCACGCAGTGAGCTATTGGCCGATAAAGAGCTCGCTCAACTCCATGCGGGCGCAGTCGAGAACGCGCACAGCTTGATCGCCGAGCTAAAGGAACATCCGTCTGTGCAAGGGTTGCAAAGACGCATTCGGCGGTACGTTCGGCGCCACCCAGGCCTTGTGGCGGCCGCATGACGAGGCGTTCTATACAATGACAAGACGTGTTTTCCGCAGCTTTATGAGTGTGCCAGACGGCTTCATTTTCGACGACCGCGGATGCGGAAGGATCACTTCGTGACCCTTCCGGTAGTTGCAACCTTTTGGCAGGGGCGGCCGCTTTCATGGATCGAGAAGCTTAGCCTGACCTCGTTTGTTGCAATGGGACATGAGGTCAAGATCTATAGCTATGGCGAAGTAGAGGGCGTCCCTGACGGTGTATCTCATGCCGACGCGCACTCGATTTTCGAGCCTAGCGAGTATCTTAGGGAGAACGCCGGTGCTTCTATGATTGCCGATGTTTTCCGGCTGCATCTTATGCAGATTACTGACGAGGTCTGGGTCGATTCAGATATGATCGCGTGCAAGCCCCTGACGCTGGATGGTGACGGTTACGCTCTGGGCTACGAGAGACCGGGGCAGTCCATCTGCAACGCCGTACTGAGGGCGCCGCGCCAAAGTCCAGCAATCAAAATGATCGTGGACTTCATAAACAACCCTCACCCAAAGCCCCGCTGGTTGAGGCCAGGCTTACGCGCCAAGTTGAACGGTGTGCCACCAGAACAGATTCTAAGCCGCCTCTACCAAATCAAACGCTCATCCATGGGCCCTATGGCTCTTGGTCACGCTCTACGCGAAACTGGGGAGGTTTCACATGTGCGCCCACGCGAGGCGTATTTCTCGGTACCCTGGCAATTTGTGGACGTGTTCTTCAACCCATACGGCGGTGCAGAGGGATGGATGTCGGACGACACCGAAGCGGTTCATCTGTGGGCCTACGCGCTTTCTGGGTATCACAAGACGCATAAGCCTCATCCCGAAAGCTTCATTGGCGCCATGGTTGCACGCCACGAGGTGGATGTAAGCCACCTCAAAGTGCAATGATCCATCGGCGCGCCGCACTTTGATTATCTGTCACACTCACCGCTTCATCTTTGTAAAGACGATGAAGACTGCGGGTACCAGCCTGGAGATTGCGCTGGCAAATGCGTGCGGCCCGGATGACGTCGTTGCGCGGATCGTACCACCTGAAACCGCGCTTCTGGAAATGCCCCAGCTGAACTTTGACAATGCAGTGATCACCAACGCCTCTACCGGAAACAGACAGGTTATCCGTCAACATTCGGGGCTCGCGCGCGCCATCGCTGCCTTCGGTAGCACGATCCGTGACTACCGGATTATTACCAGCGAACGAAACCCATGGGACAAACTGGTTTCAAGCTTTTACTGGAAGCTGCATCAGACGCCCAACCAGATCTTGGAGCCTGGGCGACGGATAGAAGACCTTGACGGTGAAGCCTTGCAGTATGCGTTCAGACGTTTTGTGTTGTCTCCAGTCAAAGACCCCTGCGAGGCCTTCGACATGTACTCCCAAGGCTGGGTTCCGCTTGTCGACTACCTCGTCCGCTTCGAAGAGCTAGAACACGACCTCGCAGTCCTAGTTCATGAACTCAACCTGCCAAACACAGTTCAACTTCCAAAAAAGGCCAGTAAATCTGGTATTCGCCCCAAAGCTGGTAATCTTGAATACGATAGTGCCCTTGATCGGGTAGTCCGGCGACGTTTCGCCCGTGAAATCGCTTGGTTCGGATACGAAAGTGCTGGAGACACCGCGTCAACATACGTATCGCCGAGCAATCTTGATGCATGGAAGTCTCAAGCTTTTAAGCGCGCCAAACGCTGACCTTCTCACTGTTTCCCCGTAAAGAAAGCCGGAGTTGAAAGCATGAAGAAGTATCCGAAAGCCCTCAGCAATAGCTTCTAAAGTCGTCGGAAATTCTAAGCGCAGAACATACCATTTTCCACAATTGGAAATAAACACTGGGTATCTATGGCTTAAAACACCACTTTCTTCTTAAAAGGGCGACGGAGTGCCTGCAGAGACATAGGTTAGATTGCTAAGAGAATTATCGCCGTAAAAAACGGTGAACGTCCGAATGTCTTTCCAGAAGGATTTACATCAGCATAGACGGTGTCATTTCCGGATTGCGAATTCTGAGCGACGTCTACTAAGCTTTAAAGCGACTAAGACGCCCAAGGCGATCCCAAACAAATCCGCGACAAAGTCTGCATACTCAGCCGTTCTCCCAAATTGTGGCTGAATGACTTCGATGATCAGACCCAAAGACGCGGCCATCAGCGCGTACCGGATCCAGCGCTCAGGGAACCTATGAGTTCGCGGCACAACCAGTATGGCGAAAACTAGGGCATGCAGAACCTTGTCCATATAACCAAAGCCGCCAGTACTTGCCCCAACCGGTGCAAGGGTTGCAGCGAGAATTGCTATTGCGAACAGCACTGCCACGGATCGGGACGAGACCGTGGTGTAGCTGCTGGCAAGGAGTCGCATGTTTATGTGTTGCCCATTTCTGAGGAGTCCAACGCTATCTAGCTTGCGAAGCAGAATGTGTATCACCTTCCGACAGAGTCACAAGAACTGCCGTGTATCGGAGCTCTCAAAGGCAAGTCTGCAGCGCCGAAGTGGTGAAAACACATGATAAACCGTGGTGAAAAGGTCAGCACACCCGTTGATTTTCTATTGCCTGAGATAGGGTGTTGGCTGCTATAAATCTGAAACGAAATTCAGTCGCGAATGTGAACCGAGAACAAAAATGCTAAGAAACTTGATTAATTGCTTTTTTGCTTTTCTCGTTTCCGGATCGGCACATGCTGATACCCAATTCCTATCATTCGCGCCTACATATTTACCGTCTTATGCCGGTTTCGGTGTTGGATCATACAATCAGTATCTCGGAAGCGATGAGAGCTCTCTCGGTTTTGCGCCATTCGGCAGGTATTCCTTTGGTGAGCAGAAGTACGTCGCCCTTCAGGCCAACTATGTCACTGTGAACCTCTTAGAGGATGTAAACTGGCGAGTGGGTCCTGCGGGTGTCTATCGATTCGGGCGTAGCGACGTTGATGATCCAGTCATTGATTTACTCCCAGAAGTCGATGGGTCCTTGGATCTAGGCGCTTTCGTTTCCTACGAGTATGCGCACAGCGATCCCCGGAATCGATGGGGGATCGGAGCTGCCTTTTTACATGGAGTTGAGGGGGCAAATGACGGGTACACCGTCTCGATAAATGCACGCCGGTGGCTTCCTGTCGGTGAGTTCAGTCTACTGGGGCTCTTTGGTGGAATTACCTATGGGTCGTCCGGATACATGGATACTTATTTTTCGGTGACGCCCGAGGGCGCAAATATGAGCGGCCTTCCGGTTTTTGAGGCGGGTTCTGGTGTGAGGGACTTACGTCTGGGAGCAGTTTTCATTCAGCCGCTTAGTCGAGAATGGCAGGTAGGCGCCGGCGTATTGTACTACAGACTGTATGAAGATGCTGCCGACAGTCCTATTGTGTCGACTCAAGGCGACCGAAACCAAATCGCTTATGGGTTCGGTGTAAACCGGGCGTTCTGAACCGGCAAAACGGCCCAAGCCTAAGTGGAGTTACCCATGTCAGGCTCAATCAACCGAGTTTAAACTGCCGGAAATAGTGGTGCCCAGAAGAGGACTCGAACCTCCACGTCCATACGGACACCAGCACCTGAAGCTGGCGCGTCTACCAATTCCGCCATCTGGGCACGGTATCGGTGAGGCCGCCGTTTAGGACCAAGCAGGCAGGGTGTCAACGCGTTCTGCGCAGAAGAAGTGCTTCGTTTGAGGAATTCTTCGCTCGACCTTTGGTCTTGCGTGCAGGGGTAGCCGTTCTAGCTATGGAAGCGAGAACGGAGGTTTCCATGGTCAAGCGCGTGACGATTTTCGGAGGTTCAGGATTCGTTGGTCGCAATGTTGCCGCGCAGGCGGTGGAGCGGGGCTGGGAGGTACGTGTCGCCTCGCGGCGGGCGCAAGCGATTGATGGCGTCGAAAGCGTAGTTTGTGACATCCTCAGCGACGCGGATGTGACAGCGGCCGTTGAGGGGGCGCAGGCGGTAGTGAACTGCGTGGGTATTCTTGCACCAAGCGGTGCCAACACCTTCGAGGGGCTTCAGGCGCAGGCTCCTGGGCGCATCGCAAACGCATCTTCCGCGGCGGGCGTGCAACGCATGGTCCATGTTTCCTCGATTGGCGCTGATGCCACGTCGCCCTCCCTCTATCAGCGTACCAAGGCTGCCGGCGAAGCGGCGGTGGTGGCTGAAATGCCGGGGGCTTTGGTCCTGCGGCCGTCGATTATTTTCGGGCCAGGCGACAGCTTTTTCAATCGCTTCGCCGACATGTCGAAACTGTCGCCATTCGTACCCCTGGTAGGGGCGAAAACGCGGTTTCAGCCAGTATTTGTTGGGGATGTGGCCGCTGCCGTAGTGGCTGGGCTGGAGGGTGATCAGAGCGGGATCTACGAACTTGGTGGGCCAGAGACCGAGGGCTTTGCAGAGCTTATGGAGCGGATGCTGAAAGTACTGGGCAGGTCCAGGTTGGTCCTGCCGTTGCCGACACCCATAGGTTCGTTGATGGGCTTTGGGTTTGAGACCCTCAGCGCGATTTCCGGTGGGCGGATCGAGCCGCAGATCACCCGCGATCAGGTGCGCAATCTTGGGGCTGACAACGTTGTATCTGGGGAGTTTCCCGGACTCGCTGAGCTGGGGTTGACGCCGACTGCGATGGGTGATGCGCTGCCCAGCTACCTCAGCTGATCGTACCGGTATAGACCAAGGTCAGCAGGAAAATTCCAAGCAAAATCCGATAGATGACATAAGGCGTAAAGCTGACGGTCCTGAGCAGTCGCATCATGACTGTGAGCGCTGCGAGGCCGGCGATGAAGCTGAAAAAGACGACGATCCCAGCGTCGCGGAGAGGTACGGATCCCCCAATAAGATCAAGCGCCGACAGCGCACCCGAAGCGATGATCGTGGGGATCGACATCAACATCGCGATGCGGGTGCCGTCGGTGCGGCTGTAGCCGTGGAAAAGGGCGCCGGTGATGACGATCCCGGACCGGGACGTGCCTGGGATAAGCGCCAGAACCTGCCAAAGGCCCAGACGGAACGCGTCCTTAAGGCTCAGATTTTGTTGGGTTTTAACCTGCTCCGCCCGCTGGTCTGCCCAATAGAGCACCACGCCGAAAATCAGCATGGTCCAGCCGATGACGACCACAGAGCGGGCAGCATCTGCGAGACCGGTGAGTTTCAAAACGAGACCGGCAATGACAATCGGCCCTGTGGCGATGACCAGACAGAGCGCGAGCCACGCGCCTTGGGTGTCGATTTTGCCCCGCAGCAACCTTCCGAGGCCAAAAACTGCGCTGCGGACGTCTTGCCAGAAGAAAATCACCACCGCAAAGAGCGTGCCGACATGGGCGGCGACATCGATGACGAGGCCTTGATCCTCCATCCCCATCAGCGCGGGGAGCAGCACCAGATGGCCGGAGGAGGACACCGGCAAAAACTCTGTAATCCCTTGGATCAGGGCCACGAGGATCAGGTGAAAGAGTGGCATGGGGCTCCCCAACGTTCGGCCTGTTAACTAATGGCCCTTTCGGCAACCGGAAAGGAAAAACGGGTGCCAGAACCCGTACAGAACCTGTACAGAATCCATATGGCTCTGAAACAGCGTTTTTGGTGGGCCAAAAGGTTAACGGAGCTCACACATGCGACGATTTCTCGCCCTCTTCGCCCTGCTGCTGCCTGGGCCTTTGGCGGCCCAAGAGAAAACCTATGACCTCCCCCAGGGGTGCGAGGCCTTTGTGACGATCCAGTACAAACTGTGTCTGGTGTCGCATCACTACCGTTGTGCGGGCGATGCGGAAGGCATTCAGCACCGTGTTGATATCGACGATGAAGGGCCGCTCTTTATCAGTACGGTCAATGATCAGGCGGAGTGGGTGTCGAGCCTCGACATCAGGCTCGACATTCTCGATCGGCTCGACCCTGATCCGGAAGACCCGGCGAATTTCACCGAATTGGCGCGGACGGGGCGGGACGATTTCGATTTCTCGACGACCTCTGAGGTGGGCGAGAGGATTACCTATCGCGGGCGCGACCGGCTAACCGGAGAGACGATAGTGATCGACGACGTTCCGCTGCTCAGAACCGAGAATTTTGTGCGTGCGCTGGCCGCCGACGGATCGGTGATCTGGGAGAGCACGGGCAACGAATACATCCATCTGGATTGGCGTGTGTTCATTCGCGGGCAGTCCCTGACGCGGACCCCGGAGAACACGTTTCAGTCGGACGATGAGCCGCTGGATTTCATCTTTCCCGGTGAAGACGGGTTTTTGACCGCTGAGCCCGAATACAACTGCAACGCGCTCTTGCTCTAGGCCGCCACGGGCAGCAGCACAAAAGCAGTGCATGTCCCCTGAAATCCCGACGATTTCGCCCCGTTAACTGTTGACCCAGCGCCTTTTAGACCCACCTCATTTGCGAGGTTGGTAGAACTATGACGCGCAGCATAAAGACGAACTTTTTCGCCTTTGGAGATGTGGGCCCGAGCGGCCCGCGCTGTCGCGGCCTCCGCCCCAACGATCTGCGGCGGAGTTTGCGCCGACAATGACCCCCGACGACACGCAGACGCCAGCCCGAGGCAATGGCCTCATCGGACTGGCGCCGGTTGCTATGGCGCTGGCGCTGTTCGTTTTGTTTTTGTCGGCTGTTCCAAGTGTGGCTGCGGGCGAAGTTCTTCGTTTCGCCTGGGATTGGGTGCCGTCGCTGGGCGTGTCGATATCCTTTGTGGTCGACGGGCTGAGCCTGACCTTTGCGCTGTTGATCAGCGGGATCGGCACGCTCGTTTTCCTTTATTCGAACACCTATTTGGCCGGGCACCCGCAATTCGCGCGGTTTGTCCTTTTCCTGTTCAGTTTCATGCTGGCGATGCTGGGCCTCGTGTTGGCGGACAATCTGATCGCGCTTTTCGTGTTTTGGGAGCTGACGACGATCACCTCCTACCTGCTGATCGGGTTTGGCCATGAGACGGAGAACGGTCGCCGGTCGGCCTTGCAGGCACTGTTCGTCACCGGGGCCGGGGCGCTGGCGCTGTTGGCGGGGTTCATCCTGCTGGGCAATGTCGCGGGGAGCTTTGAGCTATCCGTGCTGTTGCAGCGCGGTGACGAGATCAAGGCGCATCCGCTCTACGTGCCGATCCTGATCCTGATCCTCGCCGGAACCTTCACTAAATCAGCCCAATTCCCGTTTCATTTCTGGCTGCCGAACGCCATGGCCGCGCCGACGCCGGTGTCGGCGTTCCTGCATTCGGCGACCATGGTGAAGGGCGGCGTCTACCTGATGGCGCGCCTGCATCCGGGGATGTCAGGGACCGACGCCTGGATCTGGACGCTGACGATTGCGGGCGCGTTTACGGCCGTTTTCGCCAGTGTTCTGGCGCTCAGACAAACCGACCTCAAGCAGGCGTTGGCCTATACGACGCTCATGGCGCTGGGGACGCTGACGCTCTTTCTCGGGCAGAGCTCAGAGTACGCGATGACGGCGTTTGCGACGTTCCTGATCGTGCATTCGCTCTACAAGGCTTCGCTGTTTTTGATGGTCGGCTGCGTGGATTACGGCACCGGGACACGAGAGGCCGAGATCCTCGGCGGGTTAGCCAAGGCGATGCCGGTGACCGCCGTGGCAGCGGCGTTGGCGGCGTTGTCGATGGCGGGCATTCCACCTTTGCTGGGCTTTATCGGGAAAGAGCTGATTTATGCCGGCGCGCTGGAGGCGGGGTCGGCTGTTCCGGTCTTTGTCGTGAGCATGGTGATTGCCAATGCGCTGATGCTGGCGGTGGCGGGGATCGTGGCGTTTCGCCCGTTCTGGCGACCCGCCGTCGGAGTCCCACCGCGCGAGCCGAGTGAGGCGCCCTGGGCGATGTTGGCGGGGCCATTGGTGCTGGGGGCGCTGGGCGCGGTCTTTGGCGTGTTTCCGGGGCTGTTGCAGGGGACGCTGATCGATCCGACGGTAGTGTCTCTCTTGGGTTCGGGCGGTGAAGCGAAGGAACTGAAGCTCTGGGCCGGGGTGAATATGCCGCTGATCCTGTCGGGGGCCACGATTGCCTTTGGGATCGGGCTTTATGCCGTTCATGGCGCCCTGCGCGGATGGTTGGCGCGGGCAGAGGCCGTTGCGCCGAGTTTTGACCGGGGGTGGGACCGGTTCCTGGTGGGCTTCAAGGCGTTTGCCGCGTGGCTGACGCGAATCATCCAGCCCGGTGTTTTGCGCTATTATATTTTTGCGACCTTCCTGACGGTGGTCGTGGCGATCACGGCCACGTTGATGTTGCAGAATGCCTGGCCCGGTGAGGTCGATTTCAGCGATGTGAATTGGCAGATCCTGGCGATTGCTCTGCTGACCATGGCGGGCGGGGTGATCACCGCCGCCACGGATAGCCGGATTCTCGCCATGGCGGCGCTGGGCGTTGTGGGGATCGGGGTCGCGATCCTCTTTATCGCGTTCAGCGCGCCGGATGTGGCGATTACGCAGCTATTGGTTGAGACGCTGGTGGTTGTGCTCGTGGCGGTGGCGTTGCTGCGCCTGCCGAGCCTGACGACGGTTGGGTCGAACCGGTTCCGCCCGGTGGACGCGGCGCTGGCGGGGGGCGTGGGCGCGGTGGTCTGCGTGACGCTGCTCGCGGTGCTGGAAGCGCCTCTCGATCTGCGGCTGACCGAGTATTTCGAGACCACGAGCTGGCCAGAGGCCTATGGGCGCAACATCGTCAATGTGATCCTCGTGGATTTCCGGGCGCTCGATACTTTTGGCGAGATCGCGGTGGTCATGATCGCGGCGCTGTCGGCCTATGCGTTGCTGCGGACCACGCGGGATCTGAGCGCCACTGACGAGGAGGGTGAGAAGTGAATTCCATCATCCTTCGCGTGGGCGCGCGGTACCTGTCGGGGCTCTTGCTGCTGTTTTCCTTCTACATGCTGCTCAGGGGCCATAATGAGCCTGGCGGCGGGTTCATCGGGGGGCTGATAGGGTCCACGGGGTTCGTGCTTTATGCCATTGCCTGCGGCACCGGAGAGGCGCGCAAGGCGCTCAGGGTGCTGCCGCAGAATATCGCGATGACAGGGCTGGGGATTGCCTTGCTCGCGGGCATTGCGGCGGCGCTTTTCGGGGACGCGCTGTTCACCGGGCAGTGGCTGTTTTTGGGTGCAACAGAGACTGAAAAGGGCCTGCCACTGTCATCGGTGCTGGTCTTTGACGTGGGCGTTTACCTCGTGGTTTTCGGATCGATCCTGTCGCTGGTTTTCGCCATGGAGGAAGAGATCTGATGGAGGCGCTCTTGGCCATAACCATCGGCGTCCTCGTAGCCTGCGCGGTTTATCTGATGATGTCGCGCCATGTGCTGCGGTTCATCTTTGGGCTGGTGCTGATTTCGAACGCCGCGAACATGACCATTTTCACCGCGGGGCGGCTGACACCGGGCGCGCCGCCGCTGATCCCCGAAGGCGCAGAGGGACCCGTTGGCACGGTGGCGAATGCGTTGCCGCAGGCGTTGGTGCTGACGGCGATCGTCATCGGTTTTGGGCTCTTCGCCTTTGCGCTGATCCTGATGTTCCGCGCTTACACGTCGCTGGGGACGCTCGATTCCGATGAGATGCGGGTCGCCGAACCTGTGGAAGGCGAGGACAAGCCATGAGCTGGTACCTCGCCGCGCCTTTGGTGCTGCCTTTCCTGACCGCTGTGGCCGCGTTTCTGACCCGCCACGGGCATCTGGGCCGCTGGCTGAGCGTCATCGGCAATATCGGGTTCCTGATCGCGGCGGTGGCGTTGATGATCCAGGTGCTGGATCAGGGCATTATCGCCGGGCAGATGGGCGGCTGGGCGGCACCGTTCGGGATCACGCTGGTGGCGGATTACCTGAGCGCGGTCATGGTCGTCATTACGGCGATCACGGCGCTGGCCGTGTCGGTTTACGCGCTCGCGGATATCAATGAGAAGAAAGAGGCGCTGGGCTACCACGCGCTCTTCAACATCCTCATCGGCGGGGTCACGGGGGCCTTTGTCACCGGCGACCTTTTCAACCTCTACGTCTGGTTCGAGGTGATGTTGATTTCCTCCTTTGGCCTCCTGGTGCTGGGCGGGAAGAAGGCGCAGATCGACGGGGGCGTGAAATACGTCACGCTGAACCTGATCTCGACGATCCTGTTCCTGTCGGGTGTCGGGCTGCTGTACGGGATGACCGGGACGCTCAACATGGCGGACCTCGCCCGCACGCTGCCGGAGGTCGAAAATCAGGGGATCGTCGCGGTCATCGCGGTGATGTTCATGGTCGCCTTTGGCGTGAAGGCGGCGGTCTTCCCTCTCTTTTTCTGGCTGCCGGCGAGCTACCACACCCCGGCCTTTTCCGTGTCGGCGGTATTTGCGGGGCTTTTGACCAAGGTCGGCGTCTACGCGCTGATCCGCATGTTCACGCTGGTTTTCACCGGGGACATCAATTTCACCCATACGATCCTACTATGGGTGGCGGCGCTGACGATGATCACGGGCGTTCTGGGCGCGGCGGCGCAGAGCGATTTCCGCAAGATCCTGTCGTTCCACATCGTCAGCCAGATTGGCTACATGATCATGGGACTGGCCCTGCTGACCCCGCTCGCGCTGGCGGGGGCGGTTTTCTATCTGGTGCACCACATCATTGTTAAGGCGAACCTGTTCCTCATCGCGGGCGTCACTGAGCGGATCGCCGGGTCCACCGATCTCAACAAGATCGGGGGCCTATACAAGAGCGCGCCTCTGTTGGCTGTGCTGTTCCTCATCCCGGCCTTCTCGCTGGCCGGTTTCCCGCCGCTTTCAGGCTTTTGGGCGAAATACGTGCTGGTGGCGGCGGCGCTGGAGGATCGCGGATGGGTCATCGCGGCGGTGGCCTTAACCGTGGGGCTGCTTACTATCTATTCCATGACCAAGATCTGGGCCGAGGCGTTCTGGAAGGCGCATCCCGAGGGGATGGACCCGTCGCTCAAAACGCTGAGCGCCGAGGCGCGCTGGCCTCTGTTGATCCCCATTGCATCGATGGCGGCCCTGACGCTGATCATCGGGTTTTTCCCGCAGCCGTTTATCGCCTTTGCCGAGACGGCGTCCGCGCAGCTTCTCGATCCGACGGCCTATATCGAGGCTGTCTTGGGGGCGACGCCATGAGCAATCTCGCAGCCAATCTATTCCTAGCCGCGGCCTGGGCGATCCTGTTCGGAGAATTTACCTGGCTGACTATGATGTCGGGCCTAGTCGTGGGCTATTTCATCCTGGGTATCTTGCAGCCGCTCACCGGGGTGAAGTCGTCCTATTTCAAGAAGGTGTGGTACTGGATCAAGCTGCTGGTCATGTTCCACTACGAGCTGATCATCTCAAGCGGGCAGGTTATCTGGGACATCATCACGCCCACGCTCAAGGCCAAGCCTGCGATCATCAACATGCCGCTGGATGTGAAAACGGATGCGGGCATTCTGTTGGTGACCAACCTGATTTCCCTGACCCCTGGCACGTTGAGCATCGATGTGAGCCCGGATCGCAAGACGCTGACCCTGCATGCTATGTTTGCCGACGATCCCGATGCCGTTTGTCGGCAGCTCAAGAACGGGATGGAGCGCTGGGTCATTGATGCCGTGGAGGAGCGGGACTGATGTCGGAGTTTCTGATCTGGGCCCTCAATGCCGGTTTCGCGCTGGTGTTCTTTGCCGTGGCGGCGGCGCTCTATCGTTTGGTCAAGGGGCCGAGCCTGCCGGACCGGGTTGTGGCGCTGGACATGATGACGGTCGCGATTGTGGCGTTCTGCGGTTTGGCGGCGATCACCTTTGATGATGCGGCGTTTTTGGACGTGGCGCTGGTGCTGGCGTTGGTCGGGTTTCTGGCGACCGTGGCCCTGGCGCGGTTTGCCGAACGCGTGGTTATACGCCGCGAAGAGAAGGAGGGCGATGAATGAGTGCGATCATTGCCGCCATCCTGATCGTCATCGGCGGGGTCCTATCGTTCTTTGCGGGCGTTGGCGTCTTTCGTCTGCCAGACGTATTCATCCGAATGCATGCGGCCACCAAGGTGGGAACGTTGGGCTCGGGTCTGATCATCGCGGCTGCGGCCGTGCATTTCGGCGATTCCGCCATCGTAGTTCGCTGTATCCTGGTGGTATTTTTCCTTCTGCTGACCGCGCCGATTGGCGCCCATATGGTGGGCCGCGCAGTGCTGCGGATGGGGGTTCAGACCAAAGCGGTGGACCTCAGAGAGCGGTCCGGAGGCTCGCAGAGCGACCGGTCATCGGCGCGAGATTGATCGTAACGCTACGTTAATTCACTGAAATTACGGATTTTTCGCAGGATTGGCGGCCTGACAGAGATTCTGCGCCGCTACGTAAAACTGACGTGCACGTAAAGCTCATGGTAAATTCTGAGTCGACCGTAGTCTCAGCCGCATGAGGAAGACCATGACCGCTCTTATCCTGATCGCCCTTTGTTTCGTCGCTTTGTTCACGCTTGCCTTTGTGCGTGCGCCGCTCGCAGCCTGGGCTGCCGCGGCTGCCGCCATTGCGCTGGCGGCGACGTCAAACCTGTTTTCCGGCCCCGTTACCGCGCCTTCGATGGGTGTGGGCACGATCCTCGCCTTTCTCCCGGCGGTGATCCTCGGCCTGCTGTCGATCAAGCCCATTCGGTTGGCGCTGCTGACCGCGCCCGTTTTCGGTGTCATCAAACGGATGCTGCCCCCGGTGTCGAGCACCGAGCAGGAAGCGCTGGATGCCGGCACTGTTGGCTGGGATGCGGAGCTGTTTAGCGGCAAGCCTGACTGGTCCAAGCTGCAGGCAATTGCCGGTGTAGAGCTGACCGAAGAAGAGGCGGCGTTCCTGAACGGGCCTACCGAAGAGCTCTGCGCGATGATCAGCGACTGGGACGTGCG
>JBCDKE010000050.1:0-21364 GCA_038747015.1 Pseudomonadota bacterium | reverse complement strand
TCGCGCCCGTTCACCATGGTCAGTTGATCGGTCAGCCCCTGCATGGCGACAAATTCCGCGTGGGATAGATCTTCGGGTTTTTTAATCCGGGGCAGGCTGTTCAGATAGGACGGGGCGCAGACCAGTTTGCGCCCGATACTGCCCAGGCGCCGCGACCGCAGGGTCGAGCTCGTCATGTCCCCCATGCGGAGCGCCAGGTCGATGCCCTCGGCCACCAGATCCAGTTGCGCGTCCAGATAGCGGATCGTTTCCACCAGCCAATTCCCCACCGCTCTGGCCACGAAGTATCTGGCCGAACTGCGGCTGCACCTGTGCAAGCGTGCGCCGGTGACTGACGGCGGGGACAGCGCGCGCGTGACGCTGAAGGGCTGTACCTGTGATCTCGAGGCGCGGCCGGGGGTTCTGTGGGCACAGCTGCGGGCCGGGCGGGATCACATCGACAGGATGGAAGCCTTTGTCGGCGGCTGGATCGAACGGGTGGCCTATCGCGAGAACGCGATGCTCATCTGGACGCGCGGCGCGCCTGACCTGACGGGCGGTCCAGACAAGATATCCGGGACACTCTGAAACGGTCTCGGCGGACAAAATACTACGAAAGCAAACGCAATGGTTTTCTCTATATCGCAATCGCCCTTCTCTCGGTTTTCTTCTTGTTCGCCGGGTCGATCAAGCTGACCGGCTGGCAAAAGATGATCTACGAAACGCAGGTCAACATGGTGGCGCAGTACGGGATCAACCCTGCCGGGTTGAAACTGATCGGGTTGATGGAGCTCTTTGGCGCCGTCACCATCTGGTTTCAGGATCACTGGATCGCCCCGCTTGGCGCGCTGACGATCCTCGCGGCGTCGCTGGGGGCCATTGTGTGCCACTATATCTGGGACACCTGGCGTGAGTCGGTGCCCGCGTCGATCACGGCGCCGCTATCGGCCTATGTCGCCTGGGTTAGCCGTGAGCCGCTGCTCGCGTTTCTGGGTGTGCCCGGTCTGATCTGAGACCTATGGAAAGGGAAACGGACATGAAAATCGCTGTCACCGCCGCCAGTGGGCAATTGGGCCGCGCCGCCGTCGCGGCCCTGCTGGAGCTTAACGACGGGAACGAGGTCATCGGCCTCGCCCGCAGCCCGGAAAAGGCCGCCGATTTGGGCATCGACGTCAGGGCCGGGGACTATGATGCGCCTGACCAGTTGCGGGCCGCCCTTGACGGGGTCGATGCGGTTCTCTTGGTCTCGGGCATGGCGCCGCCGGCGGAGCGCGAGGCCCAGCACCGGAATGTGATCACGTCCGCCAAGGAGGCCGGGGTCCGCAAGATCGTTTTCACCAGCGTGCAGGGCTCTGTCGAAGGTGTGTCGGGGGCCATGGTCGCCTCTATGCTGCAGACCGAGGCCGATATCAAAGAGAGCGGGCTGGACTGGGCTATCGGGCGCAACGGGCTCTATATCGAGCCGGATGTCGAATATATCGACACCTACGCCAAGGCGGGCGAGATCACGAATTGCGCGGGCGACGGGCGTTGTGCCTACACCACGCGCGGCGAGCTGGGCGCGGCCTATGCGCGGCTCTTGACCGACGACGCGCTAAAAGGGGGCACCTACAACCTGAGCGGCGTGCCGATTTCCCAGGCCGAGCTGGCCTCGTATCTCGGGTCGGCCTTCGGGGTCGAGCTGAGCTTTCGGGACGTGGCGGTGGACGACTATATTGCCGAACGCAGCAATGAGCTGGGGCCGTTCATGGGCAAGATCATCGCCGGGATCTACTCCGGCATTCGCGACGGCGTGATGGATAACCCCAGCGACTTTGCTGCGGTCACGGGGCGTCTGCATCAGAGTTGGGAGGCCTATTTTCAAGTCTTGTCCGACGCCCGCCGCAGCGGTGCCTAGCGGCGCCACCCTGGACCACCGGGGAAGTACCTCCCGATAGGCGCTTGTCGGAAAACGCGTCCCTGGCAATTCGCACGGGTCCAATTGAACGCGTGGACGGCTATCGATCATGCGCGCATTCTAGGGACGCTTTCGGGATCGAGGCACAGTTCGATCAGGAGCGGACGTTCGGTTGCAGCGATGGCGGCAATGGCGGTTTCGAGATCCTCAGTAGAAGCGACCTTGACCCCCGTGCCGCCGAGAGCGGTGGCGACGTTTGCGAAGGAGGGCCAATCGAAGGTGGTCATCGACGGGTCCATTTTTCGGTCGAGAAACTGGATGTGTTCGGCGCCGTAGGCGCTGTCATTGGCGACGATGACGATCAGTTTCTGTTTCATGCGCACCGCTGTGTTGAACTCGTTTATCGCTCCCATCATGAATCCACCGTCGCCGACGAAGACCACGGTCGTGCGATCCGGAACGGCAAGCCCTGCGCCGATGCCTACTTGCAGTCCGAGCCCGATAGAGCCGAAATTAGCCGTTGCGACAAAGCTCTCGGCGTTCGGAGCGGAGACGCGGCACCAGACCTCGGTCATGAAGCGGCCGCCATCGGTGGTGAGCATGCGATCCTCGGGGAGCGCCTTGTCCAGGCGGTCGAGCGCATATTCAAAATTCACGTAGCCGGGACCTGCTTTTGACGGGTCGCCGGGGCGGTGCGCGGTCAGTTTCTCGGTGTCGAGTTCAGCCGCGAAGCCGGTGCCCGGGATCTCGGCCTCGTCGAGCCACCAGCGGATATTGTCCGCGGTCAGTTTCGCGTCGCCCACGAGGGCGGCGTCGGGGCGATAGTTTTTGGATACCTCGGTGACCGTGTCGTTGATCTGCACGACGCGTTTTCCTTTGAGAAGTGCGCCCTTGTCCGTGGTGAAGTGGTGCAGCGAGGTGCCGAAGGCCACGATGCAATCGGCCTTTCCGATGGTGTCGTAGGCCGCGTCGGTGGAAAGCGTGCCGAAGATATCGATGTTGTAGGGATGGTCGTTGAACATCCCCTTGGCCTTGAGCGTCGTGGCAAGGGGCGCTTCAAGCCGGTCGGCTAGGCTGGTGATCGCCTCGACCGCGTCCTTGGCGCCGATCCCGGCGAGGATGAGGGGGCGTTTGGCGCTGGCGATCATGCCGATTGCTTCGTCCAGGTCGTCGCCTTCGGGGACGTAGGCAGGGGCGCTGAAGGCCAGGAAGACCTGTCTGGTATGCTCGACCTCGGTCCACATGTAATCGGCAGGCATGTTCAGCACGATGGGCCTCTTTTCGACCTGCGCACGGTAGAAAGCGTGGGCGACATCGTAGGAGGCGGTCTCGGGGCTGCGCATCTGTTCAAAACCAGCGCCGGTGGCGCGAATTGCTTCCTTCTGGTCGATATTTTGCAGGTTTTGGGGGTTCGCAATGGCGGTATCGCCCGCCAAAAGAACCATGGGGACCTGTCCGCGTGCGCCCTCGGTCAGGGCGGTGACACAGTTCGTCACGGCAGGGCCGTGGGTCACCGTTGCAACGCCCACCTGATGCGCCACACGGCCATAGGCCAAGGCCATCAGAACAGAGCTGCCCTCATGGGCCACGGGCACAAACTGTCCACCGCACTCGCGGGCATAGTGGTCGACCATAAAGAGGTTTGCGTCCCCCATGAGGCCGAACATCGTTGTGATGCCGTGATCGGAAATGGATTGGGCAATGCTCTGATGAACGTACATGTCTCTCTCGTTTCGGCGGTGTGCTGGATGCCAATAGGAGTATTGCGTCCTCGGAGCGTGTTCAATCCGGTGAAGAGCGTCAGGATACGCGGGGGCGGCCGCTGGCCTCGGCGGTGATTTCGGCCTCGACAAAGACTGCGCGCGCCTCGATTTCGGCGGTACGCACGGAGCGCGTGACAGAGACCTGAATCCCGATGGCACCGGATGCATGGGCGCTCTGGCGGGTTTCTTCGCTGAGGCGTTCTTCGAGATGCTGCATAGCTTCTTCGGCATCTGTGAAATCCGTGGGCGTATCGTCGAGATGTACGCGGTAGCGGCCTTCGCCCTGGGCAGTGACGGTGCCACTGCGGCGCAAGGTGATGCGGCCCACGACAGCGCCGATGGCGTTGGCCACGCCCGCGTGTTCCGGCAGGTGCATCGAGCAGTTCAGCCGTTGGGCTACGGCGGGATAGTATGTGGGCGCGGAGGCACCCAGCCCCACCACATCGACATTGAGCGCGGTATTCAGCGCCACGAGGCCGCGGTGGCCCCCCAGACCGGCCTGCACCAGTTCATGGCGCGCCAATGTGGCGGGCGGGTGCTGAAAGGGCGCGTCTTCTTCGGCAAAGGCAACCTCGAGCAGCGCATCGGCGGTCTGCTGCGTGAGCTGGTCGAGAATGGCCTGGGCCATGGTTCGGGCATCGGGCGCAAGGCGTTCACCGTTGCCCCGGCGGCGGCGGGACAGGTTTTCCAGCGCCATCTGCGCGGCGCTCTTGTCCCAGGCGTCCTGAAGTCCCAGCACATGGGCCGCGTCCGAGGGTGTCACGCCAGAGACCTGCACTAGCCCGCGGTCGATCAAACGGTTTAGCGCGCCGGTTTCCATGCGGGTGCGGAGCACGGCGGAAACAGGGCGCACCTCGTCGCCGAGACGCTCCATAATAGCGGCTTCACGCTTTTCGAGACCCGATACATGACCCGGTTCGCGGCCCGCAATGTGGACGCGTTTGAGGAAGCGGCCAGGGTGTTCTTCGGGGGCGATTGCCTGGGCCTGGCTTTCGAGGATCGGGAGCACGACGTCCGGGGCCATGGTGGCCATGAGCGAGACTGGCAACACCCGTTTGGGGCCAAGGCGGAGGCCGCCCTCGAGGCCCTCGGTCACCACGTGGACCTGGCTATCGCCGCCGAGCCCGGTGGTGCGCATGGCGACGGCCTCGACCATGGTGCGAAACGGTCCGACGCGCGCGCCATCGGGGTCGATGGCGGGGCGTCCATCCTGCAGGAGCGCGATATCGGTCGTGGTGCCGCCGATGTCGGACACGAGCGCCCGGTCTGCCCCGGTGAGCCACTGTGCCCCGACGATGGAGGCGGCGGGGCCGCTGAGGATGGTCTCGATCGGGTGGGCCTGCGCGGCCTCTGACGACATCAGCGCCCCGTCGCCGCGCACCACCATGAGCGGCGCGGTGATGCCGATCTCGGTTAGCACGTCGCCCGCGCGGGTGATCAGCTGTCCGATCATCCCGATCAGGCGCGCATTTAGGACCGCCGTCAGGGCGCGTTTGGGGCCGTTCAATTTGGCCGAAAGCTCGTGCGAGGCGGTGACAGGCAGGCCGGTGATCTGCGCGACGAGTTCAGAAGCCTTGTTCTCGTGGGCCGGGTTGCGCGTGGCAAAGCGTGCGGCGAGCGCGATGGCCGTCACACTGGGATCGAGGTCGCTCAGGAACGCTGTCAGTGCGGCGGTGTCTAGCGGTGCGGCCTCGCCTCCGGCGTGGTCATGGCCGCCGCCGATCATGACCACAGGGTCGCCTTTGATCGCGTCCCCCAGCCCGGCACGTTCCAGATCGCCGGGGGCAAAGCCGATGGCCACCAGTGCGACCCGCGCGCCCTGATCTTCGACCAGCGCGTTGGTTGCGAGCGTTGTCGACAGCGAGGCCAGTCCGATCTCGGCGGGGTCAATTTCTGCCTGTTCGAGGACCGAGCGCACCGCTTTGCTGATGCCCTCGGCGAGGTCGTGGCGCGTGGTCAGCGACTTGGCCGAGGCCAGCACCGCGTCTTCGTCCCGGAGGATCACCGCGTCGGTGAAGGTGCCGCCTGTGTCGACGCCTAGGGTATATGCCATGCGACGCTCCTTGCCCTTCGATCCGGCTTCGTTGCGAGAGTGATACGGCGCGCGTTTTTTCGAAGTCTAGGGGTCAATTCAAACGTGTCGGTGATTGCGGTGAGAAATCTGCCGAAGTGGAGACGATCAGAGCTCTTTCCCGGCTTTGTATTCGTTCCATTTAAGCGTCAGAGAGGCGCCCAGTTTCGCGATCGGTTCGGGGGGCAGTTTCGTGGGCTGCTCTGCCGACAGGGCGCGGGTGAGGCGCTCGGATCTGGTACCGGTGGCGAGTTCTGCGGCGAGGATGCCCGACAGGGTGCCGCGCGTGGTGCCCAGCCCGTTCTGGCAGCAGGCTGCATAGAGGCCTGTGTCGAGCTCTTCGACGACGTTGACGTTATTGCGGCTCAGGCACAGGCGCCCGCCCCAGCGGTATTCCATCTCGACATCTTTCAGGCCGGGGAAGCGCCCCGCGAAAGCGCGGTCATGGTCGTCACCCACGCGTGCGATGCGACGGTCGGATACCTCCATGCTGGGGTCGAAGGTAAAGCGGTTGCGGATCACGATGCGGGCCCCGTCGCGGGCCTTGATCCGGCGCACGGTGGTACCCATCGGGTCGGCGGGCGTGAGGCCCCAGACCTCGTGACCGCCGAGCTGCGCGGCCTCTGCCTCGGTTAGCGGGCGCGTCATCGAGGCATAGGTGAAGACATGCATCAGGCGGCCCTGTTTGAACCCAAAGCTGTTGAGGTGCCCGTTTACGCCGAGGATGACCTTGGGCGCGGTGACCGATCCGCGTTCGGTGCGTGCGACCCAGTCTCCCTGTCGTTCTAGGCTGATAACGGCGCGCTGTTCAAAGACCTGAACGCGGTTTGAGGCGATGCCCTGGGCCACGCCCCGGATAAAGGCCGCGGGCTGGAGGATTACGGTGCCACCGGTGAAAAGTCCGCTTTGGTAATAGTGCGATCCGGTGACCTCCCGCATGGCCTGGGCATCGAGCATCTCGTGTGCTTCGCCCATGGCGGTGAGGTGGGCGGCGTAGTCCGTGTTGTGGGCATGGCCCTTGGCGGTGGCGGCGGCGTTGATCTTGCCCGAGCGGGCAAAGGCGTCCTCGCCCAGCCCGAAATCCTGCGCCATGGCGGCGGCAAATTCGATGGCGTGGCGATTGTCCTGTGTCAGCGCCATGTCGCGGTCGAGCGCGCCGCCGTAGTCCTCGGAGGCGAGGTCATGGGGCAGGTCGATCATGAAGCCAGAGTTGCGCCCCGCGGGACCGTCTGCCACGCGCGAGGCCTCGAGCACGACGATGCGGTCAGTGGGGCAGAGCTGGGAGAGCCGGCGCGCCGCCGCCAGCCCGGCAAAACCCGCCCCGATCACCACCCAATCGGCGGTCACATCCGCGTCGAGCGCGCGCGCCGGGGCAGGCTCCTCGAGGAGCCTGTTCCAGGCGGCAGGGCCGGGATCAACGGGGAGTTTGGCGACCGCGATCGACGCCAAGACTAGTAGTCCTGGTTCAGGGCGTCAGCGGCCGGGATTTCGCGCTCGCGTTTGGCGATATAGGCGAGGAGTTCCTCGTTCACGGCCTCGTCCAGTTTCGGTTCCTCGTATTCGTTGATCAGGTCCCGGGCGCGCTGCAGGGCGCGCTCGTTGATCTCGACCGAGCCTTCGGCCTGCCACTGTTCGATGGCGTTGTTGTCGAACATCTCGGGCATGAAGAACGCGCTCTGGAAGTTTTCGAGCGTGTGCGGGTGGCCCAGATAGTGGCCGCCCGGACCCACGTCGCGCACGGCCTGGAGCGCTTCGTCGAAATCGTCCCATTTGATGCCGGAGGCCATGCGGTGGCCCATGGCGCATTGCTCGGCATCGACGACAAATTTCGCCATGGAGCAGTGCATGCCCGCCTCGTTCCAGCCGGCGGAGTGCCAGATGTAATTAGCCCCCGACATGAGGACCGCCATCATTGTCGAGGCGCTTTCATAGCCTGCCTGGGCGTCGAAGGTTTTCGCACCACCCAGTGTGTTCGACGTCCGCCACGGCACGTCGTAGTAGCGCGCCATCTGCCCGATCATCATGTTCATCAGGCTGATTTCCGGCGTGCCGGCCATGGGCGCGCCGGATTTCATCGACACCGTCGACAGGTAGTGCCCGTAGATCGCTGGCGTGCCTTTCTTGATCACCTGCGTGTAGGCGAGGGCGCTGAGCGCCTCGGCGTTGAGCTGGGCGACAGAGGGCGCCACACCCGCGGGTGTATTGGCACCGCCCAGGACAAAGGGTGAGCACAGCACCGGCTGGTTGTATTTGCCAAAGGCGCGCATGGCGCCCAGCATGGTTTCGTCCCAGACCAGACGCGAGTTGCCGTTCCAGTTCCCGGTCGTGACCGCGTTTTGCAGCATGACGTCCTCGCCAAAGAGGATCGCGCACATGTCCATGACGTCTTCGGCGTTCTTCGGGCTGGTGGTCATGCCCATGAACGTCTTGTCCGAGTGTTTCATGGACGAATAGGTGATGCGCAGGTGCCGCTGGCTGATCGGGTGATCGTAGGGTTCCACGATGTGGTGCGCCGACGAGTGGATCGCGGGGAGCATATGGCTGAGTTTGTGAAAATTCGCGAGATCTTCGAGCGTCGGGTTGCGGCGCACGTCATCAAGGTCGCGCAGGTAGGGCGCACCTGTCATCGGCACAAAGATCGAATGATCGTTGCCAAAGGGCAGGTTATTGGCCGGATTGCGCGCCGTGTATGTGAAGCTCGCGGGGATCGAGGAAATCAGTTCCCGCACGAGGCCGCGATCGAGATGCACCGTTTCGCCGCGCACATCGGCCCCGGCCTTGCGCCAGTCCTCGAGCGCGATGTCATCTCGGAAGACGACGCCCACATCCTCCAGAATACCCATGGAGGCCTCGTCGATCTTTTCGATCTGCTCGGGGCTCATCGGTTCGACGAGGGGGATGCCGCGTTTGAGCGCGGGCAGCATGGTGATGTCACGAGCCTGACGAACGGCCTTGCGCGCCCCGCGCCCGCGGCGGGTTTTTCCTACGGCTTCGACGGTCATTCGACGCTGTCTCCTTCGCGGGGGTCGGTGAGGTCGACCCAGATGGTTTTCAACTCGGTGAACTGGTCATGGGCGTGGATGCCGTTGTCGCGGCCGCCAAAACCTGACTGTTTGTACCCGCCGAAGGGGGTCGAAATGTCGCCTTCGCCGTAGCAGTTCACGGTCACAGTGCCCGCGCGGATGTCGCGTGCGGCGCGGATCGCCTGACGGGTGTTGGCGGTAAAGACGCTGGCGGCGAGGCCGTATTGTGTCTGGTTCGCGATCTCCACGGCCTCGTCATTGCTGGCCGCTTCGATGACGCTGAGCACAGGGCCAAAGATTTCGTCGCGGGCCTTGGCGTCGTCGCGCGTCACCTCGTAGATCACCGGGCTGACATAGGCGCCGTCGCCAGCATCCTTTTTGTCGAGGAAGCCGCGCACCTTGGCGCAGTGTTCGGCATCGATCAGCGCGCCGATATGGTTGGCCGGGTCCAGCGGATCGCCGGTTTTCCAGTCGCGCATGCGGGCCTCGATCAGCTCCAAAAGCCGGGGTTTGACCGATTTGTGGACGATGAGGCGTGAGGTGGCCGAGCAGTTCTGCCCGGCGTTCCAGAAGGCCGCATTGACGACATGTTCGGCCACGTTGTCGAGGTTTTCGGCGTCGTCAAAGACCACCGCCGGGTTTTTGCCACCGCATTCCAGCACCACCTTTTTCATGTTGCTGTCAGCCGAATAGCGCAGGAAGCGTTTGCCGGTCTCGGTGGAGCCTGTGAAGCTGACCATGTCCACATCCATGTGCCGCCCGAGGGGTTCGCCCACGGTAGGGCCGTCCCCCGGAAGCACCTGAAACACGCCGCGCGGCACGCCCGCCTCGTGGGCCAGTTCCGCCACGCGAAGTGCAGTCATCGAGGTCTGTTCCGCCGGTTTCACGATGATCGAACAGCCCGCGGCCAGCGCCGGGCCGATTTTCCACGCCAGCATCATTAGCGGGAAGTTCCAAGGCAGCACAGCGGCCACCACGCCGATGGGTTCGCGCACGATCATCGAGATCGCGTCGTCGCCGGAGGGACCCACCTGATCGTAGATCTTGTCGATGGCTTCGGCGTGCCATTTGATCGTGTGGATCGTCTCGGGGATGTCGATTGTCTCGCAGTCGAGGATCGGTTTGCCGCTGTCGAGGCTCTCCATCACGGCGAGTTCGCGTCGGCTGCGGGTGATGAGCTTGCACAGACGGATCAGCACGTCCTTGCGCTCGGACGGGTGCAGTTTCGACCAGCGGCCCTGATCGAAGGCTTCGCGGGCCTTGAGCACCGCGAAATCCACGTCCTCGGCGTCGCAGCCCGAAATCGTCGCCAGATCGTCGCCGGTGGCCGGGTTCACGGTGGCGAATGCCGGGCCGCTCCCGGCGCGGAACTTGCCGTCGATAAATGCCGTGCTGGGCAGCTCCAGATCGGCGGCGATGGCTTGGTATTCTGCCTTGGTCAGAAGGTCGCTCATATCGCCTCTCCAGTGATGTTCGAAATTGCTGTGTTCATGGTGCGGATGACCTCGGCGAGCTCGCGTTTGTCATCCTTGTTGAGCGGTTGCAGGGGCCGCCGGGGCGGGCCCGCGTCAATGCCCCTGAGCGTCAGGCCGTACTTGATGCACTGGACGAATTTGCCGCCCTGTTCGAGCACGCGCATGAGCGGCAGCATCGCCGACATGATCGCGCGGCCCTTGGTAAAGTCGCCTTCGACAGCGCAGGCCTGATAAAGCGCGATATGGGCCTCGGGCGCGAAGTTCGACCCGGCGCAAACCCAGCTGCGCGCCCCCCAGGCAAAGAATTCGAGAGCCTGATCGTCCATCCCGCAGCTGAGAGCGATGTGCGGATAATCCCGCGCCAGCATATGGAGCCGGTTCACGTCGCCCGAGCTTTCCTTGATGGCGCAGAAATTGGCCGAACGCCCGACACGGTCCAGCGTTTCCTCGTCCATGTTCACGCTCATCCGGCCCGGATAGTTGTAGAGCATGATCGGCAGGTTCGCGGCGCGGTCGACAGCCAGCGCGTGGAGCGCGATTTCGCGGCCTGTGGGATAGGCGTAGGGCGGGGTGGCGACGAGGAGCCCGTCGGCGCCCGCCGCCTTTGCGGCCTTGGCAAAGCGGATGCTGTCCTCGGTGCGGATCGCCCCGGTGCCGACGATCATCGGCACACGGCCCGCGATCAGTTCGGCGCAATGGCCCATCATCCAGATGCGCTCTTTCTCCGTCTGGGCGTAGTATTCGCCGGTGGATCCGGCCACGATGATCCCGTGAACCCCGGCCGCGACGAGGTGTTCGACCGTCTGGGCCAGCGCCTCTTTGTTGCAGGTAAAATCATCAAGATAGGGCGTGACGATGGGGGTGTAGATGCCTTCAAACTGCATGGCGTTGGTCTTTCATCGGTGCGAGGTCCAGCGGCAGCGGATCGGGCCGGACGTATTTTTCTAGCTGGTCGCGGGACAGGTCCCAGTGTTCGAGGGTCAGTTCGACGGCGGTGGCAGCCGCGCGTTCCTCGATGGCGGTGATCATCTCTTCGTGCTGGTCGATGGCCTTGCGCACGCGTTCCGCATCGGCGTCGGACTGCGGGTTGTAAAAGGTCTGACCCAGCCGCGTGTGGTCCACGAGCATCCGGTCGAGCCCTGCCTGAAGATACGGATTCTGCGCCATGTCCCCGATCAGGGCGTGAAAGTCATGGTTCAAGAGCCCCGACCTTTGCGCGTCGCGTTCTTGCGTGGCGGTGATCAGCGCGCGCTGGATATCCCGGAGTTGGTCGAGCTGCGCGGCGCTGCGGTTTTCGGCTGCCTGACGGGCGATCGAGGCGTAGATCAGCGGAGCAGTCTGGAAGAACACGCGCATCGTCGCGAGGTCCATCGACGTCACCTTGGCGCCGCGATTTTCCTCCAGCTCCACGAGGCCGGCGCCGGCAAGACGTTGCAGGATTTCGCGCAGGGGCGTGCGCGAGATGCCGTATTCGCGGACCAGCGACGCCTCATCAAGCGGGGTGCCCGGCGTGATCTCGAGCGACAGGACCTTGGCGCGCAGATCATGTTCGCAACTGGCTTTCTTGTTTCTGGACACGGGCGACTCCTCCAATACAAATTGTATACAAGGAGAATACAAAAATTTGCAAGTTGCGTGAGCGATCGCACTTAGACACGGCGCCCATTGGTGAACGCGAGGCGCAAAACTTGCGACGTGCTTCCCGGTACCTCCTACCGGTTCCCCCCGGATTTGCTCTGCACAACCCGTGAAGACATTTTACATAATCTACACTATCCGCCGAAACGGAGCGTTGCTTAGGCGAGACCCGTAAACCGGCCGCTATGCGACGCTCAGGTTCTCTTTGCTGGCTTGCGGAACGGTCTGGCCTCGCCACCTTTGCCCATCGCGCCCTTGGCGCGTGGTGCGGCGTCTTTCCTGCCCTTTGATTTCTGACCAGGCTTTTGCCCGCCCTTGCCTTTGGCATTACGAGCGCTGTCCCTGGATCCCGGTTTGGCATCCTCGCGGCGCGGTCCGCCTTTGGCGGGGACCTTGGCCTTTGGCTTCCCGTCGCGACCTCCGGACCGGGGTTTCTTTGATCCTGCATCGCGCTTGGGCTTGCCCTCGCCCTTCTCGCGGCGTGGGCCTTTTGTGGCCGCTTCCCGCGCCTCGACCGCTGCCTCAGCGGCGGTTTTCGGGGCCTCCTTGGCCTTTTGGGGTCGCGGCGCGCCCTTAGGTTTCTCGGATCTGCGATTGTCAGCTTTCGGGCCACGCGGCTCGGCGGGCGGGCCTTTGGGCGAGGCGTCGAAATCCGGCGCGCCGGGGAGTTCCGTCAGCTTCGCGCCCTGCTCCAGCGCAAGCTCCGGACCGAGCTCCTGCTTCATGGCGGGTACGGCTGCGTCGGAAATCTCGACGAAAGTCTCTTGATACTGCACGCGGATTGCCCCGATAGCGGATTTGGACAGGCCCGCGTTGCGGCAGAGCATCGGCAAAAGCCACCGTGGTTCCGCCCGGTGCTTGCGCCCGAGCGACAGCGAATACCAGGTGCTCGGGCCAAAGGCCTCCCGGTCCGCCGCGCGCCGCTTGCCCTGCTCCATAGGCGGGCTGAGGATCTCGGGCGCGGAATTGTTCTCGCGGTAAAGCCGCAGATAGGCGGCGGCCACCTCTTCGGGGGTTTTCTCCTGCAAGAGACGCTCTGCGAATGCCGTCTCCTCGGCGCTCGGTGGGTCGCCGGCTGAGACCTTGGAGATGATGCGATCCTCTTCGCGGGCCAGAACATCCTCTGCCGACGGCGGTGCGCCCCATTCGGCGTCGAGCTTGGCCGTTCTCAGCAATCGCTGCGCCTTGGACCGATGGCGGCCCGGCACGATCATGATCGACTGGCCCTTGCGCCCTGCCCGGCCCGTGCGCCCGGACCGGTGCAGCAGCGTTTCCGAATTCGATGGCAGATCGGCATGGATCACCAGCTCCAGCCCCGGCAGGTCGATCCCCCGCGCGGCCACATCGGTTGCCACGCAAACATGGGCGCGTTTATCGCGCAGCGCCTGCATGGCATGGGTCCGTTCACTCTGGCTCAGCTCGCCCGAGAGCGAAACGACGGAAAACCCCCGGTTCGACAGCTTGGCCGTCAAGCGCGCTACCATGGCCCGGGTATTGGCGAAAATGATCGCGGTCTGGGCGTCGTGATAGCACAGCAGATTGATGATCGATTTCTCGATATCCGACGAAGCTACATTCAGCGCGCTATAGGCGATGTCGGCATGTTGGGCTTCGGGGCTGCCGACCTTGAGGCGTTCGGCGTCGTCCTTCTGATAGGACTGCGCGAGTTTGAGAATGCCCTTGGGCACGGTTGCCGAAAACATCAGCGTGCGGCGGTCCTCGGGCGTCTGGTCGAGGATGAATTCGAGGTCTTCGGCAAAGCCCATGTCGAGCATCTCGTCCGCCTCGTCCAGCACCACGGCCCTCAGCCCGCTGAGATCGATGGCGCCGCGCGTGGCGTGGTCGCGCAAACGTCCCGGCGTCGCGACAACGATATGCACCCCGCGTTCCAGCGCCCGCCGCTCGGTGCGGGTGTCCATGCCGCCCACCGCTGACGCGGTGACGATCCCTGCTTCGGCAAAGAGCCAGTCGAATTCGCGCCGCACCTGCAACGCCAGCTCGCGTGTGGGTGCGATGACCACGGCCAGAGGCGCGGCGGGGCGGTCAAACCGCCCCTCTTCGTCCAAAAGGTCGCTGGCAATCGCCAGGCCAAAGCCCACCGTTTTGCCGGATCCCGTCTGCGCGGAGACGAGCATGTCCCTGCCCTTTAGCGCCTCATCGAGGACGGCGACCTGTACCGATGTCAGTTCGTCATAGCCCTTTTTGGACAGCGCCGCTGACAGCGTTTGAGGGAGGTTTGAGACGTCTTGCATTGCACACCAAAGGCCGGGAAAGAGCCGGGCGATAGTGGCATTTGCAGCGGAAGTATAGCCAATAATGACTGCCGCACGGCGGTTACGTCAGCCTCTGACCCGCATGGTCAAAGTAATAGGCCTTGCTCGGATCAAACCCGAGAGCCAGTTCCTGACCGCCCGACACAGGATGCTGACCAAAGAGCCGCAAGGTAAACTGATGGTCATCGACGCGGCCTATGATGTTTGTATCCCCGCCCAGCTTCTCCACGTGGTTCACCTTGAGCTTGAGCACCCCGCCCTCCATCGGCGACAGGTCTTCGGGACGGATACCCATGGTCCGGCTATCGCCGTCGTTCACCAGATGCGCGGGAATGAAATTCATGGAGGGCGAGCCCAGAAACCCTGCCACGAACTGATTGGCCGGGTTGTTATAGAGCTCCATCGGGCTGCCGACTTGTTCGACGCGGCCGTCACGCAGAACCACGATCTTGTCCGCCAGCGTCATCGCCTCGGTCTGGTCGTGGGTGACGTAGATCACCGACGCATCGAGCGCCCTGTGCAAATCGGCAATCTCGATGCGCGTGTTCATGCGCAGCGCTGCGTCAAGGTTCGACAGGGGCTCGTCAAAGAGAAACAGCTTCGGCTCGCGGACAATGGCCCGCCCGATGGCGACGCGCTGACGCTGGCCGCCGGATAACTCGGACGGATACCTCTCGAGGTACTCCTCGAGATTGAGCATCCGGCTGGCCTTTTCCACCCGTGCGTCGATGACGTCTTTGGGCTGCTTTTCCTGCTTGAGCGCGAGGGTCATGTTACCCCGCACATTCAGATGCGGATAGAGCGCGTAGCTCTGGAAAACCATGGCGATGCCGCGCTTGGACGGCGGCGTCAGGTTCACATGGTCCGGCCCAATGTGAATATCGCCGGATGTGGCATCCTCCAGCCCCGCGATCACCCTGAGCAGGGTGGATTTCCCGCAGCCCGACGGCCCCACAAAGACGACAAATTCGCCTTCTTCAACTTCGAGGTTGATGTCCTTGAGTACGTGGACGCTGCCAAAGGATTTGTTCACGTTTTTTAGGGTCAGGGCTGTCACTGGTCTGTCTCCAACAACGAAATGGTCTGTCCGGTGCGGATGCTCTCGTCTGCGGCGAGACATATCGCGAGGGATTGAATGGCGTCTTTCATGTGGCGCCCGAGGTCGATGTCCTCGGCCACGGCGCGCAGCATGAACTCCTGTTCAGCGGTGCAGAGTTCCTGGTGGCCCGGTTCGTCCGGCATATCTATCTGCCGGTCGCCCGCTGGCGTGTGAACCAGAATGCCGCCAACCTTGGTATGACCGTCGATATCCGCCGAGGCACCCTTGTTGCCGTCGGTTATGGAGACCGATCCGGCGGGCGAGACGATGTCTTTTACGAAGAACGCCGTTTCCGACATCATCGGCCCCCAGCCGGCCTCGTACCAGCCGACCGACCCGTCATCAAAAACCACCTGAAACTGCCCGTAATTGTACATGTCCGGCGCGATCTCGTCGCTCAGCCGCAGGCCCATGCCGGTGACGCGTACCGGGGTGGCGTCGGTGATCTGGCACATGACATCCACGTAGTGGACCCCGCAATCGACGATCGGCGAGGTGGTCTGCATCAGGGCCTTGTGGGTTTCCCATTCCTCACCCGAGGACTGCTGATTGAGGTTCAGCCGGAACACATAGGGGCCCCCCAGCGCGCGCGCCTCAGAGATCAGCCGCATCCAGGACGGGTGGTGGCGCAGGATATACCCCACTACCAGCTTGCTTCCGGTCTCACGCGCCTTGGCCACGACACGGCGGGCATCCGCAACGGTCGTCGCGAGGGGCTTTTCGACAAAGACATGGGCCCCGGCCTCCATTGCCGCACAGGCAAAGTCGGCGTGACTGTCGGAATAGGTCGCAATGACCACCAGATCGGGGTTCGTTGCCAGACCTTCCTCAAAACTGTTGAACCGGGGATAGCCTTGCAACGCCTCAGGCAGGTCGACATCGGAGCGGTTCACCAGCGCCACGATCTCGGACCCCAGCGCGTGATGCGCCAGCGCGTGGGACATGCCCATATTGCCTAGGCCTGCGATCATCACCTTCGTCATTTTACCGCCCCCGAAGTCAGCCCGCGGATCAGCTGACGCGAGAAAATCACGTAGAGGATCAGCACTGGCAGGATCGCCATGGACAGGGCCGCCAGCACGGCGTTCCAGTTGGTGACGTACTGCCCGATAAAGACCTGACTACCCAGCGTGAGTGTCTTCACCTCCTCGGCCGGGGCCAGGATCAGCGGGAACCACAGGTCGTTCCAGATCGGGATCATGTTGAACACTGCCACCGTCGCCAGCGCCGGCCGCACCAAGGGCAGAACCAGCCGCAGAAAGATGGTGTACTCGCTCAGCCCATCGACGCGCGCGGCATTCTTGAGGTCCTCGCTCACCTGCCGCATGAACTCCGTCAGGATAAAGATCGCCAGCGGAAGACCTTGGGCCGTGTAGACGAGGATCAGCGCCCACAACGTATTCACGAGGCCGGTCGCTACCATCATCTCGAGGATCGCAACGGTGCCGATACGGATCGGGATCATAATGCCGAGCGCGAGGTAGAGACCCATCAGCATGTTGCCCTTGAACCGGTATTCGGACAGGGCAAAGGCCGCCATCGCTCCAAAGAGAAGCGTGAAAAACAGAGACGCCACCGTGACGATCATCGAGTTCTGAAAATACCCAAAGAAATCTCCCTGGGTCAGAACCGTCTCGTAGCCGACCATCGAAAAGCTCTCGCTATTCGGCAGGGCCAGCGGCTCCCGAAAGATCGCGCGGCGCTCTTTGAAGCTGTTGATCAGGATAATGAACACCGGAAAGAGCGCGATCACAGTGTAAAGGATGAGTGCACCGTGCATTGCGACGGCGTTCAGCGGGTTGGTGCGGGCTTTGTTCATATCATCACCCTCACAGCTGGTAGCGGCGCATCCGGGTCTGGATGCCGAAAAGGTAAATGCAGACGCCCACGAGGATGATCGCAAACATCGCGCCAGCGATGGCCGAGCCCATATGCGGGTCACCCAGCTGCAACTGGAACCCAAAGAAGGTGCGATACATGAACGTGCCCAGAATATCGGTTGAGAAATCCGGCCCCGCCAACGCGCCCTGGGCAACGTAGATCAGGTCAAAGGCATTAAAGTTGCCGACGAATGTCAGGATCGAGATAATCCCGATCGTGGGCAGGATCAGCGGCAGCTTGATCTTCCAAAAGGCCGACATGCCGGTGATGCCGTCGATCTCTCCGGCTTCGAGGATCTCTTCGGGGATGGTGATTAGCGCCGCATAGGTCAGCATCATCGGGATGCCGACAAACTGCCAGACGGACACCAGTGCAAGCGTCGTGAGCGCGTATTCTTCTTTGCCCAGCCACGGCGCATAGAGCGATTTCAGCCAGACCGCGTCGAGCAGCGTGGGCGCAATACCCCAGATCGGGGACAGGATCAGTTTCCACGCAAAGCCCACGATCACGAAGCTCAGGATCGTCGGGATGAAAATCGCGGACCGATAGAGCGCCGCGAACCTCAGGCGCGGGTGGCTCAGGATGGCCGCTAGGGCGATCCCGATCGGGTTCTGGACGATCATGTGAACGACAAAGAACCAGAAGTTGTTTCCCAGAGCGTTCCAGAACTGCTCGGACCAGACAGGGTCGCCAAAGAGCGTCTGAAAATTCTCCAGCCCCACGAAAACGCGGGTCTGATCCACCTCGCTGAACAACGCCAGCCGCAGCGTGTTGAACAGCGGGAACACCATGACCGCCGAATAGACCAGTACAGCAGGTGCGAGAAAAACGAGGATATGCCAGCGGATCCTGGGCATCATTGAACCTTCACTCAGGGCTGCCGGGCGACATGGGAAATGCCGCCCGGCTTGCGTTGTCAGAGAGAGTTACTGCTGGGGCTCGTACCAGCTGGCCAGACCTTCCTGCAGCTGGGCACCCAGATCTGCCGGGGCATCCGTGCCCTTGATCGCAGCAACCGACGCGCCCCAGGTCTCGTTCTCGAGGTTCGGGGTGCCACGCGACAGGATCTGGTAGGTCGAGCGAATGGTGGATTCACACTCGCCACGCCAGCCGATGAATTCCTTGGCGAGCGGATCGTCGAGCTCTACCGGTGCGCTGGAGAGCGGGAAGAACCCAGGTAGCGCATTGCCAAAGATCGATGCAAATTCGGGGCTTGCGACCCATCCGAGGAATGCCTTGGCCGCCTCTGGATTGGCCGTGGCCGCATTCATGCCGATGCCGATATCGGTGTGGTCCGAGATATAGCAGGTGTCGCCAGCGTTCTGCACCGGTGGCTTGAACGCCCCCATTTCAAAATCGGCCTGGGCGTTAAAACCAGAAATCTCCCATGAACCGGCCGGATAAATCGCAGCGCGTCCAAGGGTAAAGATGTTCTGGCTGTCCGGATAGGTCTGTGCCTCATAGCCGTCGCCCAGATACGAGCCCCAGCGCGCGAGCGTGGCATAGGGGGCCACCCACGGCTCATCGGTGAGCTTCTGCTCGCCCGCGATCAGCGCCAGACGACCCTCTTCGCCCTTCCAGTAGTTCGGGCCAATATTGTTGTAGCCCATGGTCGCCGCTTCCCACTGGTCATTTGTGCCCATGGCCATCGGAATGTAGCTGCCGTCCTCCTTGATCGCGTCCAGCGCGGCAAAGAATTCGTCTTCGGTGGTGGGGATTTCGAGGCCGAGCTCGGCAAAGGCGTCCTTGTTGTAGATAAAGCCGTGGATCACGGATGCCATCGGGACGCAGAACGTCGCCAACCCATCATCGGTTTGCCACGCAGATTTCGCCACATCCGAGAAGTTCGACATCGCTTCCATGTCGTCAAGATCCGCGAGGTGACCCGCTTCAAAGAGCGCCAGCGACGCGTCGAAGGGGCGGCAGGTGATGATGTCACCGGCGGAACCCGCATCCAGCTTGGAATTCAGCGCCGCATTGTATTCCGTTGGCGCCGAGGGCGTGAAACGCACTTTGATGCCCGGGTTCTCCGCCTCAAAGGCCGGGATGATCTTTTCCTGCCACAGGGCGAGGTCGTCATTGCGCCAGCTTTCGATCGTCAATGTCACATCCTGCGCATGCACGCTCGTGGCGACGAGCGCGGTGCTGATCATCGCAAAAGTCAATGTTCTCTTGGTCATAGTCATCTCCGTGTTGGGTCTTGTTTAGTTATTTTGCGCGAGGGCTACGCGCAGTCTTCCACTTGCGTCTGCAAGGCGCGTCTGCGCCTCCGGCAATGAAATCGAATGTGCCGCGATGAGCGTCGCGGGCTTAACCGCGCCGTCCGCTTCTTTGAGGGCGTTGAGGGCATCTGCTTCGGGTACGTCTGCGATCCGCGAAACGATCCCCACCGCGCGTTTGCGCAGCTTGTCATTGTCTGCGCGCAGGTTGACCATCATGCCGTCATGGACGTGTCCCAAATGCACAGCCATCGCCGTCGACAGGGAATTCAGCGCGATCTTCTGCGCGGTCCCTGCCCCGAGGCGCGTCGAACCAGAAAGCAGTTCCGGGGGTGTCTCAAGGGCGATGGCCACGTCGGCGGCCTCGAGAAGCGCGCTGCCGCGATTGTTCGCGATGCCGATGACCTTTGCCCCGGCACGTTTGGCGATCTCCACGGCTCTGAGTGTGTAAGGCGTCGTCCCACTGGCCGACACGGCGATCACCGTGTCCCTTGCCCCCGCATTCGCCAACCCGGCCTCGAGCCCTTGCGCATCATCCTCGGTATCACCCGGCATCTCCACGCCCGTGGGAAGCCCGCCGGCCATCAGAATGGCCAGTTGATCGTGAGGGATGGAAAACGTCCCGCCAAGCTCTTGCGCGTCGGCGGCGGCCATTAGTCCCGATGACCCTGCAGCCGCGTAATAGATCGTGCCGCCCGAGGTCAGACTCTGCGCCATGAGTTCGGCGCCCTGGGCGATCTCCGCCGAGGCCGCCGCCACGCTCCGCGCAGCAGCGCATTGGCCTGCCACGAGCAGCGACGCGATCTCTTCGGTCGGGCGTTCATCGAGCCCCAATGCCTTCGGATGCAATTGTTCTGTTGTCGCTGGCAACTAGCGATTCCCCCGGTTCTCCCGATAAGAATACCTTTATAACACCATTTGTCCATTGTAATTTCTTAAGCTCCCAAAGAGCGCTGATTTTCAGGGTAATTTCGGAGTTTTTACCAATTTGGTCCTGTATTTGATCTGTTCAACGCGCCTTTGGTATTGTATCGGTATTGTAATGAATGAGTCGGTAAGTATCAGGGCACTGGCCGTGGATGGTGGCGGATCACGCTGCCGCATGGCGCTTTCGATGGGGGGTCAGGTGACCACCGTCGAAACGGGATCGGCCAATGTTTACACAGACTTCGATGGGGCAGTCGCCCAGATAAATCTCGGCCTGGCGCAACTCGCTAAAAGCACAGGCGCCACAACCGCCGACCTTGCGGAAACACCTGCCTTCCTCGGACTCGCCGGGGTATCCAGTCAGCAGGTAGCCCACCGACTGGAAAGCGCCCTACCCTTCAAAAACGTTCGCATTGACGATGACCGTCCCGCTGCCCTGCGGGGGGCGTTGGGCCCGTCTGACGGTGCTATCATTCACTGCGGAACCGGCTCCTTTTTCGGATTCCAAAAGGCCGGGAAAATGCGTTTCGCAGGTGGATGGGGGTCCATCATCGGCGATGAAGCCTCAGCTAAATGGCTGGGTTGGTCCGCCCTTAACCGCGCGCTTCGCAGCGTGGACGGAACCCTGCCGTCCAGCACCTTTGCGCAGTCTCTGGTGGATGACTTGGGCGGAATCGATCCCGTCCTCCAGTTTGCCGCATCCGCGTCTCCAGAGGAATTTGGGGCACTGGCACCCCGTGTGACCGAGGCCGCATCTGCCGGCAGCAGCTTTGCTCAGGCAATCCTCCGGGATGGCGCCCACCACGTCGCCAGCGCGGTGACCGCCCTCGGCTGGGAAGAAACCATGCCGCTCTGCCTTACCGGCGGTGTCGCCATTCACTACAGGGACTATCTGCCGGAGCCCATGGGACGTGCCCTTCGTGACCCGCTGGGCGAGCCCATCAATGGCGCATTGTCGCTGGCCAAGGAGGTCGCAAATGGCAGTCTCTGAGTTCCTCAAACCCGCCGAATGGCTATCACCGGAGCGTGGCCCTCGATACGTTCAGCTTCGCCGCAGACTGATCGAGGGGATCGAGGCGGGCGTCCTCGCACCGAACACCTCGCTACCGCCGGAACGCG